>JAGOFZ010000126.1 GCA_017996955.1 Longilinea sp. | reverse complement strand
TGACCAGCGGAGACCGGCGGCTGGTGGAATACGTGACAGATACCAAGTTCATTGTCCCGGCTAACTTCCGTCCGGCAGACAGTTTGCCGCATATCATGCGCTGGTATGTGACGATTGTGCGGCAGACGGGCACGACGAATGACGACCAGCCGATTTACAGCCCGGCTGGGGCGATCAGTACGCCACGGGTATTCACCTGGTGGAGTTCGGGTGTGACAACCCCCAATCCGTAAAACAAAAAAAGCCGAGGTCAAAACCTCGGCTTTTTGTATGCGTGGAAATCAGGCGTCGTGTTCTTCGAGGAAGCGGATGGCCTGAATGGCAGCGGCAGCGCCCGTGCCTGCTGAGGTAATCACCTGGCGGAAGACGGAATCGGTTACTTCACCAGCGGCGTAAACGCCGGGGAGGCTGGTTTCCATGCGGGCGTTGGTCACCACATAGCCCTTATCGTCCATATCGAGCTGGCCCCGGAACATATCTGTGTTGGGGGTATTACCTATAAAGATGAAGAGACCGTCTGTGGTGAAATTAGATTCGGCGTTGGTTTTGACGTTACGCAGCTTGAGGTTGGCAAGTGCGCCTTGCCCCTCAGCCGCGGTAACCACTGCATCCCAGATGAAGTTGATTTTAGGATTTTGCCGGGCGCGGTTTTGGAGAATGGCACCAGCACGCAAGGCATCACGGCGGTGGATGATCGTCACCGTCTCAGCATAGCGGGTGAGAAAAATGGCTTCCTCAATGGCAGAATCACCACCGCCGACAACGGCAACCCGCTTGCCTTTGAAGAACCAACCATCACAGGTGCCGCAGTAGGAAACGCCCTTGCCCGTCAGTGCCTTTTCGCCGGGGATGTTGAGGTGATTGGGGGAAGCGCCAGTGGCAAGGATCAGGGTTTCGGCGTGAAATTCACGGTCGTAGGTGTAGACGCGGAAAGGACGCTGTGAAAGATCAACGCGGGTGGCGGTATCAAAATCAAAGCGGGCGCCAAAGCGTTCGGCCTGAAGACGAAACTGTTCGCCCAGTTCAGCGCCGCCAATGCCCTCGGGGAAGCCGGGGTAATTCTCGATTAGATGTGTGGCAGCAGCCTGGCCGCCAATGGACAGGCCGGTAAGCACCAGCGGGGATAATTCAGCGCGGGCAGCATAGAGCGCGGCGGCAAGGCCAGCCGGACCTGCGCCGAGGATCAGGACTTTTTCGGATTGGGGTTCGGTTGATGAGCTTGCCTGGGCTAAAGGAGTCAGGTTGAATTCCATGAGGCCTCCTGCTTAGGACTTGACCGCGGCATCGGTAATTTCGAGCGCCTGGTCGAGGATGGCGAAGCCTTCGGCTAATTCCTCGGGGGTGATGATGAGGGGCGGGATGATCAGGACCGTATGCCAGTGGGTATAGAGGAAGACGCCATGGTCGCTCATGTATTTTTTGAAGGCGTTCATTTCAGGGCTGGAGCCGCCGAAAGGCGCCATGGGCTCACGGGTCTGGCGGTTGCGGACAATTTCCAGGATGCCAAACAGGCCAATGGAGCGCACTTCGCCAACGGAGGGATGGCGGTCCACGAGTTCCTGGAGCATATCCGACAGGACCTCGCCCATCTGGCGAGCGTGTTCAACCATGTGATCGGCCTGCATGGCCTCAATAACCGCAATGGCAGCGGCAAGGGAAAGCGGATGGCCATTGTAGGTCAGGCCGCCTTCATAGACTTTGTCTTTGAAGGTATCGGCGATCTCCTGACGCATGGCAACCGCGCCCAGCGGGGCATAGCCAGAGGTAAGCCCCTTGGCCATGGTCATGATATCGGGATTAACATTCCAGTGATTGACGGCGAACCACTCGCCGGTGCGGCCAAAACCGCTCATCACCTCATCGCAAATGAGGAGGATATCGTATTTATTGCACAACTCGCGCAAGCCCTGCATGTAACCGGGCGGCGGGATGATGATGCCGTTGGTACCGGTCACGGATTCAACCATCACTGCGGCAATTGTCTCGGGGCGTTCGTAGAGGATGATTTCTTCGAGGTGGTTGAGATAATCGCGGGTGAAGTCTTCGTCAGAAATGTTGGGATTGGTGCGGTGGAAGGTGGAGCGATAGCGGTAAGGATCGAGGAAGTGAACCACGCCGGGCATCACGGCAGGCTCCCAGGCGGCGCGGCGCGGGTCGCCAGTGGCGGCGATGGCGCCGTAGGTGGCACCATGATAAGAGCGGTAACGGGTGAGGATCTTGGAGCGCCCGGTGAAAGCGCGCGCCAGTTTGATGGCGTTCTCATTGGCGTCGGCGCCGCCGAGGGTATAGAGGAAGCGCGTCAGGCCAGGCGGGGTAATTTCAGCGAGAAGCTGCCCCAGGCGCGCCCGCGGGCGGGTGGCCATGCCGGGGCCAGCAAAAGGCAGTTCTTGCGCCTGATTGATAATGGCCTGGATGACCCGTTGATCGCCATGCCCGATGTTGACACACATGACCATCGAGTTCAAATCGAGGTAGCGCTTGTCGTTTACATCCCAAAAATAGACGCCCTGGGAGCGCTTGACGGGGATGGGGCTGACTTTGCCCTGGGCTGACCAGGTCCAAAAATTATGTTCGAGCGAAAGGGGGAGAATTTGATCATCAGGCAGGTCAATCATCGTTTCCTCGGGTAAGATTCATGTGAGATAGGCAGGCACAGGCCCGCCCGCCAATGGCTGATAGAATCCTATCACAAAAACGGCGGATTATCGTACAATGTCAACGAGACAAGATGAATGTAATCGCTGAGGTGTGATGGTCGGTCAAGATTTAGAAGCGAATCTGATTGAAGGCTGCGGTGAAGCTTTGCCGCGGCTGGCGCAGCGCGGGATGGAGCACTTTAACCGGGGAGAATATTTTGAGGCGCATGAATGGCTGGAGCTGGCCTGGCGGGAAGAAAAACGCCCTATCCGGGAACTGTATCGAGGGGTTTTACAGGTGGGGGTGGCCTATCATCACCTGCGGCGCGGAAATATTCGGGGGGCAATCCGGCTGTTGGAACGGGCCGAGGGCTGGCTGGCGCAGTTTCCGGACGTGTGTCAGGGGGTAGATGTTCGCAGATTACGCCAGGATGCCGACCGGGTGCGGCAGGTGCTGGAAGAGAACGAAGCCACAGGAGCAACCGTTCGCATTGACCTGCGCCCGGTGAGCTTTCAACAAACAAAGGAATGAAATGATGCTGCCTTTAGAAAACAAAATCGGGCTGGTGACGGGATCAAGCCGCGGGATTGGGCGGGCCATTGCCCTGCGGCTGGCTCAAGATGGGGCGGATGTGGTGGTGACGTTTGTACGCAATGAGGGTCCGGCGCGGCAGGTGTCGGCTGAGATTGAAGGATTGGGCCGGCGGGCGGTGGTTGTTCAGGCCAACCTGAGCAAACTGGAAGATATTGAGCGGCTGTTTGATACGATTGTCAGTGAGTTCGGCGGGCTGGATATTTTTATCAGCAATGCTGCCAGCGGGTTTAACCGCCCGGCCATGCAACAAAAGCCGCAAGGCTGGGATTATACGCTGAACGTGAACGCGCGGGCGTTTTTGTTTGCGGCTCAGCGAGCGGCGCCATTGGTGCAAAGCCGCGGCGGCGGGCAGATGGTGGCCATTTCAAGCCCGGGTTCCAGCCGGGTGCTGCCGGATTATGTGGCGGTAGGCGCCAGCAAGGCCGCGCTGGAAGCGCTGACCCGTTACCTGGCGGTTGAACTGGCGCCTGCGAACATTCGCGTCAACGCGGTGGCGCCGGGGCTGGTTTTGACGGACGCGCTGCAGCATTTTGCCACACTGGGCGATCCAGCGGTGATTGAGCGGGCGATGAAAAACACGCCTGCCGGGCGGCTGGTGACACCCGAAGATGTGGCAGGCGTGGTTGCTTTTCTATGCTCACCCGCGGCCGCGATGATCTGCGGGCAGGTGATTGTGCTGGACGGCGGTTATACGTTGATTACGCCCCAATGAGGACAGTGCGGGCAGGGGCGCCATCAGCGCCACCCAGCTTGAGGGGTAGGCAGTAAAGCGTATAAAGGCCGGCGGGGACTTCAGCGAGGTTCAGACCTTCAAGCAGCACCACTCCGGCGCTCAGTAAGATTTCATGGGTGCGGACGGCATTATTGAATGGCGCTACGGAGAGGTAATCCATGCCTACCAGGCGAACACCGGCAGCAACCAGCATTTCGGCGGCATCGGGCAGAATGGCAACAAATTCCCGGTAAAATTCCTTTTCAGAAGACCAGAGGTTTGAATTGCGAGACTTGAAAAGGACCCGATCTACCCGACCGGGCAAGCCAGCCGCGCGCAATTCAGCCGCGCCGATGGCAGTGCAGGTTTCAGGCACTTCAAGGACCAACGCCGGGCCAATCAGCGCTTCAAGGGGCAGGGCATCCACGCGGCCGCCATTGGGGAGGAAGTGATAGGGGGCATCGACATGGGTGCCGGTGTGAACGCCGAGGGTGAGGTGCGAAATATTGCAAACCGCGCCATCCTCCATTTTGCTGACACGGTGCAGGTCAACCTGGGGATCGCCGGGCCAAACAGGGAGCGATGGGGTAATGGTGAGTGAGACATCGTAGATTTTCAAGGGAACCTCCGGATGAAGAATTGGTTATGAGGATACCACAATTTGGGATTTGGGATTTAGGTTTTGGGTTTCAGGATTTTGTGGTTTGGAATACAGGACAGATTTTTTACCAATTTCATCAACGATTGGATATAATCTAATTTCAAGATATCAAAAGGAGCGCTTATATGTCAAAGAAAATTCGTCTAATCCTACCCTTGATGGCCTTGATGCTGGCAATGCTGGCCTGCGGGCTGCCAGCCATTCCAACCCCGCCGCCCGGGGATATTGTTGAAACGAATGTGGCGGCAACCGTGGGCAGCTTTTTTGCAGATACCACCCCCACCCCGGCAGCAACCCCCACCGAGCCAGTGCCGACTATCACGGCGGCGCCAAGTGAGGCGCCAACCCTGCCAACGCCAGCCGAGCGGCAGGTGGTCTTTGTGCAGACCGGCAATCTGTGGCTGTGGCGCGCCAGCAGTGGGGCAGTGCAGCTCACCAGCGATGGGGGAGCCGTGGCAGCACGGCTCTCACCAGACGGGCAAAAGGTGGCTTACAGTAAATGGATGACGGAATTTAACAAAGAACTGTGGCTGATCAACAGCGATGGCAGCGGCAATCGGATGCTGCTATCGGCAGTGGACATTGCCAACCTGGATGCTGAAAAAGCGCTGTCACTGTATAACTTCTGGTGGCTGCCTGACAGCCAGAAGATTGGCTATGAGACGCAATTTGCCGTTGAGATTGGCGTGCCGCGCAGTTGGGATTTTCAGGTTATTGACACGGTGACGGGAGAAGGCGGCACACTGGTTCCCGCCGGGCAGAGCGGCAACGTGCTGGCATCGCCAGACGGGCAGAAACTGGCGGTCACCACGGCGACCAATATACGGGTCATCGAGCTTT
>JAGOFZ010000125.1 GCA_017996955.1 Longilinea sp. | reverse complement strand
GGGCCCACTGGGGCACGAAAAATTACCTCATCAATGACCTTCGGGTAGTTGAATACGCCCAGTTGCTCTATGGCGCGCCCTATGAAATTAACGTCACCGACGAGCCTGCCGATCAGGTTATGGCAGTCGTGCATCAGTTACCTGAGCGGTGCTGGATTCTGGTATTCACCCCCGATATGGCTGCCAGCCAGATGGCTTATGCCGCCTATAATCTCGCCGTCGATGATGAGATTGAGCGCATGATGTGGCGCTCCCTGGAGCCCCTCCCGCTCAAACCGTCCATCCCCGTTCAGCAGGTTACCACACCCGCCCAGTTGGAAGCGCTGTGCCTCGCCCGAGAAGTCCGCATGTTTGACTGGGCAGATTTTGCCAGTGGTGATGTCATCATGTGCTATGCCTTGGTGGATAACCAGCCAGCCGCCTGGGGTGCTGCCATATTTCTGAATCCCGGGGTTGCCTACATCGCTTGGATGTTCACCCGCCCGGAATACCGCCAGCGAGGCCTGGCTGCGGCTGTCCTCACGCAGCTCATGCATCTCTCCGCCGAACGCGGCGCAGTTGAATCACTGCTCGTTGCCTCGCCAATGGGACTGAACGTCTATGAACATCTGGGCTACAGCCGCCTCTGCGACCTGATGGTTCTGGGAGAATCCGCCTGATTTTCATCCCGAATTAAATTTGATTAAAATAGGGCTTGCCTGTATACTTTTACTAACACGCGTTACTGAAAGCCGGCGTGCGAAAAAATATCTCAAGGAGCCTGAAATGAAAATCAAATTGACTGAACCGACAGTTCTAACCTTCATCATCTCTGTCGTGGTGGCCCTGGTTGCTCTGTTGGCCTTCATTGGCGTCATTCCCTTCCTGGCGCCATTCGCCTTCTGGATCATGCTGGTTGCCTTTGTCATCCTGGCTTTGGGCAATCTCCTCAAGGGTCTCTAACCTAAACGCTGTTCGTCTTTCTTCGATCAGCTAAATAGCAAACAGGCCCGCACTTTGGGCCTGTTTGTGTTTTACAATCACATATTCTTGAGTAGAATTAAGGCATATGCAATCGCAGTTGAACCGTCATCATGGAGGATTTTTACCGTGAACCAGAACAATCCGGAAAACCCACCTACGACCAAAACACCTGAACCATTTTCACAAATTCAGGCCCGTATTGTGACCATAGCCTGTCTGTGCCTGGGCTTCGCCATTATCGCCGTGATCGGAGGCTGGGCTGTCACCGGTACCCTCACTGACTGGGAGACCGTGGTGGGTGGGATTATATTAATGGCTTTTCTGGCTGGGCTTGCCATACTGGCGCGCCGGCGTCGTCCAGCGTTGGCTGCCTGGTTGTTGGCGGGGCTGTTGTTTTTACTTGTCAGCGCTGATTTGTTTTATTATGGTCTGGGCTCGCCTTCCCCTATAGCTTTTTTACTGCCGGTGATCCTGCTTGCCTGCACCGTCGGGCTCAAACCCGGACTGGCGGCTGCCTCCCTGGCAGTTGTACTGATCTTTGGCGTTGCCTGGGCCAGTTTGAGTGGCCTGCTCACAGTCGCAATCCCGGTGGATGAGTCACACTTGAGCTATAACGCCCCTGTCATTAGCGTCATCCTGCTCTTCTGTGCCGGCCTTACCGGTTATACTGTTGATGCCTACCAGCGCCATATTAAACAAATGGAATGAACGCAGAAGGGTGCAAATCCTCTTCTGCAATGCTGGTTTCAACGGGACAAGCAACCAATCTCTTATAAGTAAACCTAGTGAGCGAGGAGAGGCTCGAATACAATCCCTCGATGGGACGAGCAACCAATCTCTTATAAGTAAACCTAGTGAGCGAGGAGAGGCTCGAACTCTCAACCAATGGCTTAAAAGGCCACTGCTCTGCCATTGAGCTACTCGCCCGACAGCCAGAATTTTATCACGCACTGCCTTTAACGTCAAAGGATTGCCCCTCGCAAACAACAAATTAAATCCTTGATTAATTTGCCCCAAAAATCTTTGCCCATTTTTATGAAATCACTATATAATCAAATTGCAAGGCCAACTCATAGTTTGGTCAGGTATTTACCTGTGCTGGAGCAACCAATGACCACAATGCAGACAGAAGATGAAGAAATCCTGCGCCTGATGGAGCAGATGCATGCTGAAAGCAAGCCCGTCCAGATGCTTAACATCTTTCGCGGCTTGCCCATTTCCTATCACGCGCTGATAGACCATATTGAAATGGGCTATGTTCACCTGAAAGTTCATGGCTATCAAGCTGTAGCCATTGCGCTTGAAAAACGCACTTTCGTTCAAGGTGGCCTGTTGCCAGAGCCGGTCCGCGCCACCCCGGTTGCCGTCAGCGTTGCCAGTCAGGAAGTCACCCTCAATCGTTTTGCGTACGCCAAATCACCGGTGGGGCAGCGCACCACCCCGCGCGTCCAGCCCAAAGAACCGCTGAAAGTCGAAGTGCGAACCTCAAAAGGGCAGATCTCTGCCATGATTGCTGACCTTTCTGCCAGCGGCATGGGCGTTTTTACCTTTGGCACCTATATCGACTACCGCCTGGATCTCAAACGCAACGATCAAGTTGAATTGTGCATTCACCTTCCCGGCGGCCGCACCCTTTGCCTGCCGGGCGCCATCTCGAACATGAAGCGTGAACGCTCCACGATGCTGTATCGTCTGGGACTGGAAACCTATCCCGATCCAATTGCCGCTGCCGCATTGTCAGATTATGTGGCTAATCGTTCTGCAGAAATCTTGCAGGAACTGGAAACCATGTATCGCACCATGTGCGATGCCATTGCCTGAAACCCCATAAAACAATTGAGGAGGAATTCATGCCCAATCAATCCCCAACCCCGGTTGAACAAATGGCGCGCGACATATCCCAGGCCCAAAGCAATCTGGGTTCGCTGCAAACCAAAGCCCGCCTGAGCAGTCTTCTCGATCAGGTTGAGGACCTGCAGTCCGATATCGCTGGTTTGCCCACCGTCCTGGCTGATTTACGTCAGCGCGGCTACGTTTACGAGAAAAAGCTGGAAACAACCGCCCAAACCATGGCTGACCGCTGGCGCACATTGGCGCCGGGTATCCGAACACAAATCCAAATTCAGTCCCAGGCAATGATGCAGGCCATGCCCGCCATCGAAACCAAAATGTCTTCCCTCGCTCGGGTTTCAACCAGTCTGGGGCAGGCCAAACCCCTGCTCGCCCAGGTTGAAGCTGAAATTCGGACCATGGAAGGCCGCGCCAATGCGGCTGAGAGCACCATCCGCGGCATGTATAACCAGTTCCAGAGTGAGGTGAGCACCTTCAAAGCCCATCTTGATCGCGTCGCCGAGGCATTCAAAGAATTATCGCAGGCTTCCTTCCAACTGCTCGCAACCGAAGCGTTGATCATGTCAGTCGAGGCAACCTGGGTTCGCGATGCCAAAGAAGATGATAACGACCCCAAGGGCAACCTCTACATTACCGACCAGCGCCTGATCTTTGAACAAAAACAGGAAGTTGCCACTAAAAAAGTTCTCTTCATCACCACCGAGAAAAAACTGGTCCAGCAGCTCATGTTTGAAGTGGCTTTGGCCTTGATTGAGGACGTCAAACCATCCAAACGCGGGGCCTTTAAGAACGAAGATCACCTCGATTTACGGTTTGCCTCTGGCGCGCCCTTCCAAACGGTTCACTTCCACCTGTTCGGTCAGGACTGCGAAGAATGGGTTGCGCTCATCCAGCGCGCTAAAGCCAAAGAATTTGACGCCGATCGAGTGGTCGCGGTTGATGCCGCGGTGGAAGAAAAGGTCAAAACGGCGCCCACAACCTGCCCCAATTGCTCCGGCGCAATCACCAAACCCGTTCTGCGCGGGCAAGATACCATCACCTGCGAATATTGCGGCTCGGTTATTCGATTGTAAACGTCTCAAACTGCATATCGTAGTCAAACACACTGCCAACCGCGCGGGCAACCACCTGCGCGGTTTCTGCTACACCAGGCACCGGGTTGAGATAATCCGCCAGTGAAACCATCTTGACGCCGGATAATCCGCAGGGCACAATCCCTTCCCAGTAGTGCGGATCCGGCGCTACGTTCAGCGCAAACCCGTGTCGTGATATCCCCCGGTGATCCACCTTCACCCCAATGGACACAATTTTCCCGGATGGTGGGCCAGCGACCCATACACCGGTCAATCCATCGCGCGTCATAGCTGGCACGCCAAGCTCTGCCAGGGCAGCAATCAACCCTAGCTCCAGTTTCCGCACATAGCCCACAAAATCGGCCTGCGGTATCCGCTGCTGCCCCCAATCCGGTGCAGCCAGCGGCAGCAGCGGATACCCCACCAGTTGCCCGGGCCCATGGTAGGTAATATCCCCGCCGCGATCAACCTCGTGGACTTGAATCCCCAGCGCATCTAACTGATCTTTATCCCACAGCAGATTACCGGCTTGCCCGCGTCGCCCAATCGTGTAGGTATGCGGGTGTTCCAGCATCAGCAGGGTGGGCGGGCGCTTCCCGTCCGCTATTTCTGCAGCCAGCTGATCCTGCAACTGCCAGGCGCGAAGATAGTCAATCTGCCCCAGCCAGTGGACTGTACAAACCTTATGGCCTTTTCTCATTTACATTTCATGCAAAAATGATAGAATTGGGTTAGAATACTCTCGTTACTAATCAAAGGACTTTTCTCCTCTTCTATTACCTTCTCTCCGCCCAGGCTCGGAGAGAAGGGCTTTTAACCCCCAAACCTTAAACCACATCTCTAAAGAAGTCGCTTTCAACCCGCTCGCGTGGGCGCGGTGCCGGAATGGCGCGCATATACTCCTCTTTGGCGCTGAATATCCCCAGCACAACACTCATAATGCCTTTACGCTGCTGCTGCCCGCCCCCCTGGCTGGCGTGACACGCCGCCGCCGCCTCGCGAACATCCGCAACCACCCGGTAATTGATCCGTGCATTCACCGGAAAATGCTGTTTGGCAATGGCAGCCAGGTCAATATCTTGATTTTTCCCAAACTTGCGCGGGTCTTTTCCAAACAAGGGCATTAATTTCACCATGATCCGCAGCATCCCCCGTGCCGGCGTGTGAAAATATAACCGTTGAATTGGGTGTGTTGTCAGGTGGGTTGGGTCAACAAAGCCCGCATCACTCGCCAGCGCCACAGCCTGCACGGTGGCCTTGTGAATGGCAATATGGTCAGGATGCCCATACCCTCCATAGGGGTCAAAGGTCACCACCACCTGGGGTTGAAGTTTTCGGATAATCTGGGCCACTTGCTGCGCCACCTTCTCCACGGGCTGGGCTGCCAGCGCCTGCGGATGCTGATTATCGGGTGACCCCGGCATGCCTGAATCGCGATAGTCGAGGAACATGACCTCGGTAATCCCCAGCTTTTCAGCCGCGCAGCGCAGTTCTGCCATCCGCCGCTCGGCGATTGAATCAAATCCCCGCAGGTATTTTTCATCCACCTCGCCGACCTC
>JAGOFZ010000124.1 GCA_017996955.1 Longilinea sp. | reverse complement strand
CCACCCCCCTGACCTCCTCAACAACCCTGGCCCTCTTTGATCTGGATGGCGTCCTCATCCAACCGGGCGGCTATCAGCAGGCTGTTTTTGATACGGTTCGCTTCTTCTGCCACCAGATGGGACTGCCCGACCTGGCCCCCGACGCCAATCTTCTGGCGGTCTTTGAGTCACAGGGTATCACCAGCGAGTGGGACCAAATTGCGCTCTGTCTGTCCGCCTTGCTGGATGCGCTTTCCGCCGCCAATCAACCACCCACAGCCGAGACGCTGTCTGCCGCCATTCCCTGGGCGCAATCAGCAGCCTGGCCCGGCGGCAAGGTGGATTATATCGCCCGGTTTTCAGGCCTGCAGCCCTGGCTGCTGCCCGGAATGGCCCCCGCTGAATCCGTTCTGATCGCCTGTCAGCGTGGCGAAGGCGCAGCGCTCTTCCCCGCCTTGCACCAACACCCCCTTCTGTCAGATCTATTAGGCCACACCCGCGACTTTAGCCAATCCTGGCCTCAGCGTGTTTTCCAGTCTTACGTGTTGGGCAATCGTATTTTTGAGCAAGTGTATGGCCAGTCTGCGCCATTAAATTCCCGCGCCTATCTCGGCGCTTATGATCGCAGCCTGCTGCTCAAACGGTTTCAGGAAAAAATCCTCGCGGCTCAGTCCTCGGGCAGTATTCACGGGGCCATCTACACCGCCCGCCCCTCCCTGCTGCCTTCTGACCTGGCTGCCACCCTGCCCGGTTATGCCCCCGAAGCTGAAATGGCCCAGGTCATCGTCGGCCTGGAGCCCCTCCCGTTGGTGGGTTACGGCGGCTTACGCCATCTCAGCGAGCGCCTCGGCCTGCATCCCGATACCCTGGTCAAGCCCTCAGCCGCTCAGGCGCTGGCGGCTGTTGGCGCAGCCCTGGGCGCACCGGTCTGGCAGGCTTTGCGCTGGGCCTATGCTCTGCTGGCTCGGTCAGAGCCTGCACTGCCCCCGCTCCCCGGTGACCCGCCCGCCGAGATCCGCCTTCCGGCCGCGCTCACCATCCACATCTTCGAAGATTCCCCCATTGGCATTTTGGCCGGTCAGCGCGCAGCCGAAATTCTGACCGGGGTGGGGTGCACGGTCAAGTTACGCGCCTGGGGCATTGCCAGCCACCCGGCAAAGATCAAAGCGCTTGAATCGGTCGGTGCGGCGGTTTGTCCCGATATTAACGCCGCCCTCTCCCGTATTCTCTAAAACCACTTGCGCTTTTTGAAAAACGTCACCATCCCCACCACAATCAGCACAAAAATCCCCCATGCCATGGGATAGCCCCAGGTTTTTGAGAGCTCTGGCATGTGTTGAAAATTCATACCATACACGCCCGCCACAAAAGAGAGCGGCAGGAAAATGGTCGAGACGATGGTCAGGGCCTTCATTACTTCGTTCAATCGCAGTGACGTGGAATTGAGATAGATATCCAGGTCGCCGCCAATGATATCCCGCAGCGCCTCAGTCATATCCTGAATCCGTACCAGGTGATCGTAGATATCCCGGAAGTAGATTCGACTCTGGCGGTCAATCAGCCGGAAATCATCCCGGCTCAGCCGGTTCATCACTTCGCGCTGTGGCGAGATGATTCGCCGCAGCGACATAATCGCATGTTTTAAATCGAGAATCCGGCTCAATGTCTGAGGTTCGGGCCGCGCCAGCACCCGATCTTCCAGTTGGTCAATTTCTTCTTCCATTTTGTCAATCAATGGCAGGTATTCGTCCACCACCTCATCCAAAACGGCATGGCAGAGAAAATCGGCGCCAAACTGGTGCAGTCGTTCATCCCGCTCAATTCGCTTCCACATACTGTCCAGCGGCGAAGTGCCATCATCCCGGAATATCGTAATCAGGTAATTCTTCCCCAGAAACAAATCCAGTTCGCGCGTCTCCAACTCCGCAAAATCTTGATGCTCCTCAACCGCATGAACCACGATAAACAAATACTCGCCAAAATCGTCAATCTTGGGCGTCTGATAGCCGGTGCTCAGACAGTCTTCAATCGCCAGAGGATGAAAATGAAAGACATCATTCAGGGTATTCTGTACTTCAAGATCAGATGGGCACTCCAGGCTGACCCACAGCAGCGATTGTGGTTCTGCCAGTGCGCTTCGCATGGCCTCCGGCGTCAAATTGCGTACCTGGCTGCCATCCTTGTGAAAACATACCGAACGGATCATGGATTACTCCTGATGTGGGCATTTATCTAAGAGACGCAAAACTTCTGACCCCTCTAGTATATCCTTTTTCCCCTGCCCTGGCGTATAATTTAACGCAGGAGGATCTTCCCCATGCCAACTTACACAATGGATCAAATCATGGAAAAACTGAGCGGCCGGCTGATGCTGCAGCAGGCGGCTGGTCTCAATGCCACCATCTTATTGACGGTTAAAGAAGCCGGTACCGTAAAGTCAGAGTGGGTGATTGTGATTAAAGACCAGGCCAGTGATGTCAAGAAAATCGAAGGCGCCGTTGAGCGCCCGGCCAACCCCGACCTGACCTTCAGCGGCGAAGATCAAGACCTGGTGGCAGTCTTCTCTGGACAGCTCGACCCGGTACGCGCCTTCATGATGGGCAAATTCACCATGAAAGGCAACATGGCCCTGGCCATGCGTTTGCCCATGCTCTTCAAAACCACTGATTGACCATGCCGCTCCATCCTGAAACGGCCGAAAACCTGGAGCGCCTCGACCGCCTGATTGCCCGACTTCCGCAGGCTTTTGTCCCCGAAAATGCCGCCGGAGTGGATGTGACCGGTGTCCTCGAAGTGCATTACCTGGACCTGGACAACCAGGAGCAGATTTCCTGCTGGACGCTTATCATCAAAAATCAAACCTGCCACACAATCGAAGGTGATGCCGACCAGCCCGGGCTGCGCCTGATCTGCCGCCTGGCAGACTTGGCGGCTGTTGCAGAACGGCAGCTTGACCCGCTCAGCGCATTCATGCAGGGCAAGTTCACCCTGAAAGGCAGCTTTGCATCGGCAATGCGCCTCCCCCCGCTCTTTCGGATTAATCTCCCCGCTGGCTCAGTATAGGCCCCAGTCCGCGCCCAGGTCCTCGGTCATCATCCCAAAATCCCAGGCTTCCATGCCCAGGTCCATAAAAACCGGGCGTTCCAGCGCGGCTTCAGCTTTTTGCCGGGTCTCTTCCAGCATGGCTGGTCCATACGGGCAGAACGGCGTCGTCAAAATCATCCGTATGATCGCCTGATCCGCCTCAATTTTCACATTTCGGATCAACCCCAACTGAATGATGTTGAGCCCAATCTCAGGGTCGGCGACCGCACTCAACGCTTCGCGCAGCTTGGCGCATAATTCGGGCTGTTCAGCCTCAGATTCCCACACAGCCGGGTTGGTACCAGGGGTAGCTCTCATGCTGTTTCCTCGCTTTTGGCAGTCTGATTAATGAGATAGGTGCAGTGTTCAGCACCGTGCAGCACGCATTGAACTTTTTCAATCGGCACCGCCAGTAATTTGGATATCAGGGTTTGATCCAGTATACAAATTTCCGGGTGCTTCTGCCCAATCTGATAGTAGGGGCAGACAATCTCGTGAATTCGGTAGGTATCGCCTTCCTGATCCCATGAAATCACAAACCCCTCTTCTGCCAGAATATTTTTAAGGGCATTCAACCGTTCCTCAAAGCTCATTTTGGCAAATCGGGCCGTATATCGCCCGGCAATATCACCCGCCAGTTCGGCAAACAACCGGTGGACAACCGGCCCCGGCAGCGACTCTTTGATTTGTTCCAGCAGCCGGTTGGTCAGGCGCAGGTAATGGGTTGGAAAGCGCTCGCGGCCCTGTTCGGTTAGCGAGTAGCGCAGCCGCGGCCGCCCCACGCCGTGGCGCTCCTCCTCCACCGCAATCAACCCCTCAGCTTGCAGGCTGTTGAGATGGTGCCGCACCGAAATCATATTGATCCCCACTGCTTCAGCCAGGTCGCTGACCGTTGAGTGGGGGTGTTCCAGCAGGGTTTGCAACACATGTTCGCGCGTACTGTTCATACCGCCAGTATAACGGATAAATCTGAATTAGTCAATATTTTATATATTTATGATAAATATTGACCTTCGCGGCCGGGTGTGATATAATGTCGCTGCAATTTGACCAATCGTAACAAACTCAAGGAGTAGTTTGAGTATGGCAGACCTGATTATTCGCGACCTGCACGTCAGTATTAACGACAAGGAAATCGTCAAAGGATTCACCCTCACCATCCCACAGGGTGAGGTTCATGCCATCATGGGGCCCAACGGCACCGGGAAATCCACCCTGGCCTACACCCTCATGGGGCATCCCAACTACACCGTCACCAGCGGTGAGGTCATCTTTAACGGTCAAAATATCCTTGACCTGGAACCCGATGAACGCTCCCGCCTGGGCCTGTTCCTGGCCTTCCAGTATCCAGTAGCCATTCCCGGCGTCACGCTGGCGAACTTTTTACGTTCAGCCGTCAATGCCCGCCGCCGTGCCGAAAACCCCGCCGACAAGGGCATCCCTGTGCCAGAATTCCGCCGCATGCTCAAAGAAAAAATGGCCATGCTCAAAATGGACCCGGCCTTTGCCGGGCGCTATTTGAACGATGGCTTCTCCGGCGGTGAAAAGAAACGCGCCGAGATCCTCCAGATGGCCGTCCTGCAGCCCCAAATCGCCGTGCTGGATGAGACCGACTCCGGCCTCGATATTGATGCCCTGCGCATCGTTTCAGAAGGCGTCAATACCCTGCGCGGCCCGGGTCTTGGCGTTCTGGTCATCACTCACTATCAACGCATTCTCAACTACATTCGCCCCGATGTGGTCCACGTCATGATGGGCGGTCGGATTGTTGAATCCGGCGGCGCCGACCTGGCCCTGCATCTTGAAGAACACGGTTACGACTGGGTTCGTGAAAAATTGGCCAATGAATCACCTGCTGCGTAGTCTGGCCCCAAATACTGGAGGTAGCAATGAGCGATAAGCCGCAGTCAGATATATTAAACGAATTAACCGATTACCAGTACGGATTTAGTGATCCAGACACTTCGGTCTTCAAAACGCGCAGAGGCCTCGACAGCGATGTCGTCCGCCAGATTTCTGCCCTGAAGGGCGAACCCGAATGGATGCTTGAATTTCGCTTGCGGGCGCTGGAACACTACGATGCGCGCCCCATGCCATCCTGGGGGGCCGATATTTCCGGCCTGAACCTGGATGATATCTATTACTACGTGCGTCCCACCGATTCTCAGGGGCGTACCTGGGATGATGTGCCCGATACCATCAAAAACACCTTTGATCGCCTGGGCATCCCCGAGGCTGAGCGCAAATTCCTGGCAGGTGTTGGCGCCCAGTATGAATCGGAAATGGTCTATCACAGCATTCAAGAGCACCTTGAAAAGCAGGGCGTCATCTTCTTGAGCATCGAAGACGGCCTGCGCCAGCATCCCGACCTTTTCCGCCAGTACTTTGGCACCGTTGTTC
>JAGOFZ010000123.1 GCA_017996955.1 Longilinea sp. | reverse complement strand
GGTTTTGTGCTGGCTGAGCGCGACCTGGATCAGCGCGGACCGGGCGACTTTTTGGGCACCCGGCAGGCTGGCTTTGCCCAGTTACGTATGGCCTCGCTGACCGATGTGCGCTTGATTGAAAAGGCCCGCGAACAGGCTATGAAAATTAATGACCGCGACCCGGATTTATCTGCCCCGGAAAACGCCGCCCTGCGCCGAACTTTGCAGCGGTTTTGGAACCCCGGAAAAGGCGATATCAGCTAAAATAGGATTATATGATACGCGCTGTATTTCCTGGAACGTTTGACCCCATCCATTACGGGCATATGGACATAGCCCGGCGGGCTGCCCGGCTATTTGATGAGCTGGTCATTGCTGTTTATGACCGCCCATTGAAAAACCTGGTGTTTTCTCCAGAAGAGCGGCTAGACCTGGTGAATCAGGCCTTTGCTGAAGATCCGAAGATTCGGGTAGTGGGCTACCAGGGGCTGACGGTGACGTTTTGCAAGAGCATTGGCGCCCAGGTAATTGTGCGGGGACTGCGCGTTTTCTCTGATTTTGAGACCGAGTTTCGTATGGCGCTGGCCAATCACCGGCTGGTGCCTGATATTGAGGTGATGGCGCTGATCACCAATGAGGAACACACTTTTCTTTCCTCCACCACCGTGCGAGAAATCGCTTCGCTGGGGGGAGATGTGAGCAGCATGGTGCCGCCCTTTGTAGCAAAAGCCCTGTATCAGCGTTTTGGTGAGATTGGCGAAAATCACCAGCATATGACATCCCTGCGAGATTGAGCAAGCTGGCCCAATCCTTGCAACGATTTGTGGTGTGAGATCACCCGGAGGAAGAAATGGACATTCTGCATCTCGTTGACCGCCTGGAAGAAGTTTTCAACGAAGGCCGCTCAATCTGGTTTACCCGCCAGGTAGCAGTGGACGAAGACCGGATGCTGGACTTAATTGACCAGATGCGGATTTCGATTCCTGAAGAAATCAAGAAGGCACAGCAAATTACCGCCCAGCGAGACCGGATGCTGGCTCAGGCCCAGGAAGAAGCCAACCGGACGGTTCAGCAGGCCCGCGAACGCGCCCAACAGATGATTGAGCGCGATGATGTAACCAAAGAAGCCAGGGTGCAGGCTGAGCAGATTTTGGCGGCTGCCCGGGATGAAGCTGAAATTACGCGGCGAGACGCCGATGCTTATGTGTTGAAATCGCTGACGGATATGGAAATGGAATTAGAGCGCCTGCTGACGCAGGTGCGCAACGGCATCCACACCATCAAAGAAACTCAAAACCCAACCAACGAAGCCTGAAACGGCTTATTCGTTTTCTGAAGGCGTCTCGGCTTCGGGAGCGCGCTTGCGGCGCGCCGGGCGAGGCGCCTTTTCTGTTGGCGGGTAAAGCGCCATTTCCAGAACTTCGTCCATGTGGTGCAGGGGGACGATTTTCAAATCTGTCATGACCTTTTTGGGGACATCGACCAGGTCTTTCAGGTTGAGGTGAGGCAGCAAAACGACCTTCAAGCCAGCGCGGTGGGCGGCCAGGATTTTCTCGCGCACGCCGCCAACCGGCAGCACCCGCCCGCGCAGGGTAATCTCACCTGTCATGCCAACATGCCGGTAAACCGGGCGTTCGGTGAAGGCAGAAATCAGGGCGGCGGCAATGGTGATGCCCGCGCTGGGGCCGTCTTTGGGGATGGCGCCCTCAGGGATGTGAATGTGGATGTCGACCTTCTCAAAGATGGACGGATCGATTTGCAGTTGAGCTGCACGGGACTTGAGATAAGACAGCGCAGCCTGGGCGGATTCTTGCATCACTTCGCCAATCTGGCCGGTAATTTGCAAACTGCCCTTGCCATCCAGGATCAGAATTTCAACGGGCATGATGTCGCCGCCGCTTTCCGTCCAGGCTAGAGCCGTGGCAACGCCCACTTCATCCTGGCGCTCGGCTTCGGTCACGAAGAACTGCGGCGGGCCGAGGAAGCGTTCCACCGTGGCGGGGGTCAGACGCGAAATTTGTGGCTTGCCTTCGGCCTTCTGGCGGGCCACTTTACGGCACATGCGGCCAATTTCCCGCTCCAGGTTGCGGACGCCGGCTTCATAGGTGTATTCACGAATGAGGCGGCGGACGGTCTGGTCGGGGAAGGTGACTTCTTTAGTCTCCAGGCCGCTTTCTTCCACCTGGCGGGGGATGAGGAAGCGGCGGGCAATTTCCAGCTTTTCTTCTTCGATGTAGCCGGGGAAGTCCAGCACTTCCATGCGGTCGAGAAGGGCCGGCGGTATGCTGCCCAGCGAGTTGGCGGTGGTGATGAACATGACGCGGGAAAGGTCGTAATCGACCTCGAGATAATGATCGGAGAAGGCGGCGTTCTGCTCGGGGTCCAGCACCTCGAGGAGTGCGGCGGCGGGGTCGCCGCGAAAATCGGCGCCAAGTTTATCAATTTCGTCCAGCATGAAGAGCGGATTGGTTGAACCCGCCCGCCGCATGGTTTGCAGAATACGCCCGGGGAGCGCGCCGATGTAGGTGCGGCGGTGGCCGCGGATTTCAGCTTCATCACGGACGCCGCCCAGGGAGAGGCGGACGAACTTGCGCCCCAGAGCTTCGGCGATTGAGCGCCCCAGCGAGGTTTTGCCAGTGCCGGGCGGGCCGACAAAACAGAGGATGGGCTGGCGCGTGCGGCGGGGTTTGAGGCTGCGGACGGCAATAAATTCCAGAATGCGGTCTTTGGCTTTG
This sequence comes from Longilinea sp., assembly GCA_017996955.1. Classification (GTDB taxonomy): domain Bacteria; phylum Chloroflexota; class Anaerolineae; order Anaerolineales; family Anaerolineaceae; genus JAGOFZ01. Next base: position 2,758 of record JAGOFZ010000123.1, on the reverse strand, counting down.
CCGAGGCCGTAGTGGTATTGATCCAGGATGCCAGCCGCGTGGCGGACATCCAGGTTGTCTTCGGTTTCGGTGTCCCAGGGCAGTTCCAGCAGCCAATCGATGTAGGAGCGCAGCATGCCCACCTCTGGCGCCATCTGGGGCATTTGAGCCAGGCGTTCAAGCTCCTTGAGGGCAACGGTGCGGGCAGCATCGGGCAGGTGCGATTGGTTGATCCGATTGCGCAGCTCTTCAATTTCCCGCATCCACGGATCGCCATCTCCCAGTTCGGTCTGGATGGCTTTCATCTGCTCGCGAAGATAAAATTCTCGCTGGCTGCGATCCACTTCGCTTTGAACGCGGGTCTGGATTTCGTCTTCAAGCTGCAAGACATCCAGTTCTTGAGCCAGGAGCCAGTTGAGGTGCTTGAGGCGTTCCTGGGGATCGGTGATGGTGATGAGTTTTTGGCGCTCAGTGAACGGCAGCGAGATGGCGGTGGCAATCATATCGGCCAGCCAGCCGGGTTCTTGAATGTTCAACGAGAAGAGATGTGCTTCTTCTGGCAGACTGCGATCCAGTTGGACACAGCGCTCAAACAGATCGCGCGAGGTGCGCATGAGAGCTTCGGTCTGGCGATCTACATGGGTGGATTCAACGATCACACGGGCGCGGACACGGAAATAAGGCTCGGTTTGCGTAAATTCCAGCACTTCCAGGCGGCGGCGGCCCTGGATCAGGGCGGAGTTGTTGTCATCGGGCATGGACAGCAGCCGACCAACCGCCACCTCAACACCAATGGGGAGGAAATCTTTTTGGGTAGGCTCGGCTTCAGCATCCGGGTCGGAGACAATCAGGGCGATCATGGTCTCGTAGGCTTCCTGGGCATCTTCAATCGCCAGCAGGTTAGGGCCAGGTGGGACAAAAATGGGGGAGACCATGTGGGGGAACACCACCACATCCCGCAGAATCAGGACGCCAGCTTCGATGGTGCCATCTTCATTGACGGTCATATCTGGGACCTGATAGAGTTCTTCAGTCCGCTGGTGCAGTGCGGAGATATAGTCTTCTGAGTCGTCGGGGCGCGACGCGCGTTGATTATCTTTCATGCGGTTTGGTTCCTTCAAGGTCAATTATACCGAAAAGCGGCAGCTTTAGCCGCGCCCGGTGGTGTTCAGTTTTTGCCAGGCAGAGCGGATGGCTGCGGCAACAAAGATGCTGCCCGTACCCAGTACCAGGGCATCGGGCCCGGCGGTTTGCAGGGCCTGCTCCAGGGCGGCTTCCAGTGGAAGCACGACCCGGGCGCGAACCCCAAATTGATGCGCCAGGGCAACCAGTTGTTCGGGCGGCATGGCGCGCGGGTGAACTGACTGGGTAGCGATAACCTGCCAAACCCGAGGCATTAATTCGGCAAACATGCCGGCAATATCTTTATCTTCAGATGCGCCAAAGAGGAGGACTACCGGCTTGCCGGGGAAATAATCTTCCACGGCCAGGCGCAGCTTGAGGGCGGAATCACGGTTGTGCGCCGAGTCGATCACCAGCGGAGGATCACGGCGCAGAATTTCGAACCGGCCAGGCCAGTGGGTTTGCAGCAAACCCTGCTGGATGGCTGCATCTGAGATGGACAGACCAGCGGCATTGGCGGCCTGCAGCGCCGTGTAGGCGGTAGCGGCATTTTCAATCTGATGATGGCCCAGCAGGGGAATGGTCAGGCGGGTGGGCTGCCAGTTGGAGCGCCCATCGGATTCAATGTACTCATCAACAAGCGATTGCTCGGCCGGAGACCAGATGAGCAGAGTTTGCCCGTCCAGGGAGTGCGACCAGGGGGCAAAAAACAGGTCTTTGCCGACCTGAGTGAGGGGAGCGGAGCGCTCAGAGGCAATCTGCTCAACCACCAACCGGGCTTCTTCTTTCTGCGGGGCCAGCACGATGGGCCGCCCGGGTTTGATGATGCCCGCTTTTTCGGCAGCAATCTGGGCAAGGGTGTTGCCAAGCACGGCCATATGATCGTAGGAGAGCGAGGTGATGACAGAGACCAACGGGGTGACGACGTTGGTGGCATCCAGACGGCCGCCCAGGCCGACCTCAACCACAGCCACATCCACGTGGGTGTGGGCAAAATACATAAATCCGAGAGCGGTGGTCAGCTCAAAGGTAGTGATGCGTTCAATTGCGGCGGCGTGAGGGCGGAGTTGATCCACCAGCATGACCAGATCGGCCCGCGAGATGGGCTGCCCGTTGACCTGAATGCGCTCGTTGAAATCCTCCAGATGGGGGGAGGTATAGAAGCCCACCCGGTAGCCGGCAGTCTGCAAGGCGGCGGCAGTCATGGCGGCGGTAGAGCCCTTGCCTTTTGTACCAGCAACATGGATGACCGGGTATTTCTGGTGGGGGTTACCCAGGCGCGCCATCAGATCGTGCATGCGCGCCAGGTCAAACTTCTCAGGGCTGAAGCGCAGGTTGTGCGTGAGACTGTAATCTACAAAACTGTAGAGGTAATCCAGCGACTGCTGGTAAGCATCATCTAATGAGTTCATTGATTCTTCCAATCGAAGCGTGATTGTACTAAAGCGCGCGGCTTTGTGCAAGGTCGAATCGCAGTGCGGGATTGATTAGATCAACAGGTGGGGCAGTTACCCGGCAATTTCGCGTATGTAGGCTTCGGCCATGTCCACAGTTTCAGCCAGGATTTGTGGATTAATCACATCCAGCGTGTCAGCCGGGGTGTGGCGAGAATATTGTCGCCGCTTTTCAATTTTTATGCAATGCCTATGGCAGGGTT
>JAGOFZ010000122.1:4298-5487 GCA_017996955.1 Longilinea sp. | reverse complement strand
CCTGCTGATGCAGAACACATGGCATCAAAAGCCCTGCAATTAGAACCTGATCGCAGTGATTTGCGCCTGCTGGATGGACAGCTTCTCCGAAAAGCAGGGCAATTGGATTTGGCGGTTCATCAGTTGTCTGAGGCCATCCGGTTATCTCCTTCGCTGCTTGAGGCTTATTTAGAACTGGGCGCCGTGCATCAACAGCAGCGTCAGTATGAACGAGCCTTTGCGGTCTATCAACAGGCGATGAAAGTTGCCCCAAACGACCATCGCTCTTACTATCAAGCTGGTTTAGCCTTGCGTGAAATTAAAGATTACAGCGGTGCAGAGACATTGCTGCGTAAGGCTGCTCAATTGGCGCCTCGGGATCTGGTCATTCGGCGTCAATTGGCTGCGATTATTGCGCTAAACATGGTAACCAGTGTTCAGGAGGCAAATATATGTCGCTAACATCCGAACGGGATGAGGTCTATCACGGTCGAATTAGTCGCAGGACATTTTTCCGGTTGGTACAGGCCGCCAAAACCACAAAGCATTTCCGATTTATGCGGCAGATTGCAACCGCCTGGCTGACCACTTTTCCTGGTGATCTGGAAGTGCAGCGCACCCTGGCTGAAGCCTGGCTCCTGGATGGCCGCGCCGACATGGCCCGCCCGACTCTGGAAGCCTTGCATGGTCTTGACCCCGAGAACAAAGCTGTATTTGACCTGCTCGATCGCCCGGATGAGGCAGAAAACCCAAAACAAATGGCTGAACTTTGGGGTGCCTTGCAGTTGCTGAACGAAAACAACCTTGAGCAGGCCGAGAAAGCTCTTTCCCCCACCGCTGTAAACACTGAGATACCATTATTGTCTGTTTTGCAATTGAAACTGGCTCGCCGCAGGGGTGACTTGAAAACTGCCCATGCTCTGGCTGCGCAGTACCATCAGCGTTGGCCCGCCTGTCTGCAGTTTCGTCTGGGCGTAGCTCAGGCCGCGCTCGAGCTTGGGCGCTCCGATGAAGCAGTTGCGATGCTGCATCGCTGTGCTGCTGATGATGCTGCCGGGCTGGTGACGCGCCGCTGGCTGGGCGAAGATCATCCCTTCCGTACCCTCTGGCCGGAGAAAATGGCAATCAATTTTGATTTACCCTTGCCGGCTGAAGTGGTAGCTGTGCTGGGTTGGAACCAGCTTCCCGCTGCTCCGCCGCCATCCCCATC
>JAGOFZ010000122.1:0-4198 GCA_017996955.1 Longilinea sp. | reverse complement strand
GCCAATTACTATATCCCCGAGTGGCCTGTAGGCCGGCTTCCTGGCGAAAGTGGTGCAGATGCCGGACTGGTGTTGCAGCAAATCCGTCAGGCGATCCGCTTTCATCGAAAATTCCTGACGAGCTCTCAGGAATGCCATAAGCTAAACCGTTGGTTTGATCTCTCCTGGTGGCAAAAAAATATAAAGAAACTGTTCTCGCATCCCCAAACGACCGGGTTTGGCTATACCGCCGCCGCATGGCGCCGCTCTTCGCAGGCAGTTTTCCGCGCAGCCGGGCAGCAAAAAGCGTTGCTGGCTTCTCCCCCTCAAGAATCAACCGGTCTTCCAAGTGCCCTGCCATTAAGTGCCTCCCTCGGGTATTACAACCTGCATGGCGTCCCCGATTCAGCTGAGTGGTTTGGTCAACGCGCACTCAACGACCCGCTGATCGGCCCTGATTATCCGGTTGCACTGACTCCCACCAATCTTCGTTCTAACGGACATCGCCCGGATGTGATTTTTAGTGAGGCTTGTTATGGCGCAAATCTACGCGACGAGAAAACAGCGACCTCTTCCATCGCTTTGCGCTTTTTATCAATTGGCGCACAGGCCTTTGTTGGCTCAACCTGTACCAGCTATGGGGCGGTCACTATGCCGTTGGCCGGAGCCGATTTAATGGCTTACCGATTTTGGAAATTGCTTCGAGATGGCCATTGCGTTGGCGAAGCTTTGCTCCAGGCTAAAATTCAATTTGCCCAGGAATTGATGCGGCGCCAGGGTTATCTCGATGGCGAAGATCAAAAAACTTTGATTTCATTCATCTTGTTGGGTGATCCCTTATCTGCCCCAGAAGAAGGCTTGATTTCGGCAAGCAAAGGCGTTGAACGAACAAAATTAACGCTGTCTGTAAAAACCGTTTGCGATCGCAGTACCTCAAATGATTGTCACACATCGCCCGTTGCCACAATTTCTGACGAAGCCCTTCAGCAGGTCAAGCAGGTGGTTGCGCCGTATTTGCCGGGGTTGGAACAAGCCACAGTTGTCTTTAACGCGTCCCATCCACCGTGTGCCCATCCAGACAAACCTTGTCCGGGGTGCGCACTGTCTGGGCGGGCAAAATTCAATCCGGATGACGGTCGTACTGTTGTAGTCTTCAGTCAACAAACCCGGATTGATCGACGCACCCACACATCCATTGCTCGAGTGACATTGAATCGGGAAGGCAAAGTCACAAAGCTGGCGCTGTCTCGCTAAAGCCGAGATTATCTGAAGCGCGCCGGATTGATTCTTGCTATCTCCTGGCGTATAATCGAGGCCTAACTTTTGCTGATGAAAATCTTACGCATGGAGAAAGCATGATGAAACCATTAACTGGCGCTCAAATTCGGCAGTCATTTATTGACTTTTTCTTGGAACACGGACACACCTTTGTGGCATCTTCTTCCCTGGTGCCCGGGGGAGACGCTACGCTGCTGTTCACGAACGCCGGCATGGTGCAGTTCAAAGACGTCTTTCTGGGAACAGATCACCGTCCTTATACCCGGGCGGTCAATTCGCAAAAGTGTATGCGCGTGGCCGGCAAACACAACGATCTGGATGACGTTGGGCGGGATGATACGCACCACACCTTTTTTGAAATGCTCGGCAACTGGTCTTTTGGAGATTATTACAAGGACGAAGCAATTTCCTGGGCCTGGGAATTATTAACGCGCGTTTGGGGATTGAATCCTGCTAGTTTGTGGACCTCGTATTTTCAGGACGATAAAGGCAATATTCCTGCCGACGATGAGGCCGCAGAAGCCTGGCGCCGGCAGCCCGGCATTGACCCCACCCACGTGCTTCCGTTTGGACGCAAAGACAATTTCTGGGAAATGGCCGAAACCGGCCCCTGCGGGCCCTGCAGCGAAATCCATGTCGATCGGGGTCCGGCTTTCTGCAATAAGCAGCATGTGCCGGGTCATGTTTGCAGCGTCAACGGAGATTGCCCGCGATTCATGGAAATATGGAACCTGGTGTTCATCCAGTATAACCGTCTGTCAGCCACTGAATTGGAACCATTGCCTGCCCGGCATGTAGATACCGGCATGGGTCTAGAGCGAATTGTCTCTATTCTTCAAGATGTTCCGTCAAACTATGCCACTGACCTGCTTTCTCCGGTCATGGATGCAGTGCAGGAATTATCGAACCAAAGCGATGCTGATCGCCAGGCCAATATTACACCTTACCGCGTGTTGGCAGACCACAGCCGGACAGCTGCCTTTTTAATAGCCGATGGCGTTGTTCCCGGGAATATGGGTCGCAATTATGTATGTCGTATGATTGTGCGCCGCGCCGCTCGATTTGGTCGCAAGCTTGGCTTGACTGAGCCCTTTATGGCCAGCCTCGCGTCGGTTGTGGTTGAGATTTATGGCGATGCTTACCCTGAATTGCGCCGCAACCAGAAAGCAATCCTCGATAATCTCACTCGTGAGGAAAAACGCTTCCAGCGCACCATTGAATCCGGTCTTGGTCATTTAGATGATTTATTGGCTGAAATGAAACAAGGAAACCAGACCATGATGGATGGCACAGCCGCTTTTGATCTTTATGCGACTCACGGCCTCCCGTTGGAAATTACACGTGATATTGCTCGAGAGCAAGGGCTGGATGTTGACGAAGCCGGTTTTCGCGCTGCGATGGAAGAACACCGCCTGGCTTCCGGTGGCGGCAAAGCCATGGGCTCCATGGGCGGCGAGGACGTTGAGATCTACCGCTCAATTTTCGAGAACCTGCAAGCTGAGGGCAAGCTTGATTCTCATGGTGTGGCATACGATCCTTATTCCCATGGCGAACCGATTGTCGAGGTTAGAGGCAGTGTCTTGGCCCTGCTGCAGGATGGCTTTACGATTGATGTAGCCCAGCCGGGCAACCGGGTGGAAATTATCCTGCCAAAGACTTGCCTGTATGTCGAATCTGGCGGCCAGGTGTCAGACTACGGCACAATTTCAGAGGCTGAAACAGGCGAATGGGAAATCCGCGTGGACGATATCCGCAAGCCAGCCGCCGGTTTGATTGTGCATGTGGGTGAGGTGACCCGTGGTACGCCTCGGGTAGGGGATGGGGCAATTGCTCGCGTGGATATGCAGCGCCGCAGCGACATAATGCGTAACCATACAGGCACCCATCTGCTTCACGCAGAATTGCAGCGTGTGCTTGGAGAACATGCCCGCCAGGCTGGCTCGTCCGTCACCCCGGATCGTTTGCGCTTTGACTTCACACACCCCGAATCAATCAGTGCTGCCGATCTGGAAGAAGTTGAGGCTGGGGTTAACCGAGCAATCCTTGCCAATCAAGATGTGCGTATAGTCACAAAGTCACTTAATCAGGCAATGGCAGAAGGGGCAATGGCCCTTTTTGGCGAAAAATATGGCGAAGAGGTTCGCACCGTAACAATTGGCGATGCGCATCATCCGCATTCTTATGAGCTGTGTGGTGGTACTCACGTTGAGAACACGAACGACATCGGTCTGTTCCTGATCGTTAGCGAGGGAAGCGCTGCTGCAGGGATTCGCCGTATTGAGGCTGTAACCGGGCGCGGCGCGTATGAGCTGGTTCAGCGCCGTACGCGTGCATTGCGTCAGGCGGCTGGTCACCTGGCCTGCTCATTCGATGAACTACCAGGCCGCGTTAGCGCGGTGTTAGATGAATTGGGACAGGCTGAAAAGCAGGTCGAACGCTTGCGACAGGAATTGGTCGCCTATGAATTTGATGCTCATTTACAAAATGTTCCGCTTGTGAACGGCGTCCCGGTTTTGACTGCTCTGCTGCCCAACGCCGATGCTGAAACACTCCGCCACATGACAGATCGTTTCCGTCAGCGTTACCCAAGTGGGGTGGTGGTGCTTGGCAGTGCATTTCAAGATCGCCCGGTGTTAATTGCCGCCATTACCGACGACCTGATTAAACGCGGTTTACAGGCCGGGAACCTGGTCAAATCGATTGCTGGTGTCATCGGCGGGAGCGGGGGAGGCCGCCCCAACCTGGCTCAGGCGGGCGGAAAAGACTCCGGTCGCTTAACTGAAGCACTTGACCAGGTGATCCCCTGGGTAAAAAATGCTCTCAATGCCTAGAGTCTGATTAATTCAAAACCTGCGCACATGGTCCATGTGCGCAGGTTTTTTGATTCCAGTCTACTCTGGCTTGCGGTGTTTTACAGGCTTTCGAGGTAATCGATCAGTAA
>JAGOFZ010000121.1 GCA_017996955.1 Longilinea sp. | reverse complement strand
AGCCAATCCAGGAAGGCGCGCTTGTTGCGGGTTTGCAGCAGAACGCGGCCGGGGCCGGTCAGGTCTACCACCAGGCCTTCACCTGAAAGCAGCGTGGATTTGATGCCGCCGAGGGTGCGGATTTCATATTTCATGGCGCGCTCAAAGGCAACCAGGTGACCGGTATCGATGGTGTAGGTCTGCCCGGCAGCAAGGTCAATTGAATGGATAGCGCCATAGCTGGATAAGATCAGTTCGCCGGCGCCACTGCAGCGCAGCATAATGAGGCCTTCGCCGCCAAAGAAAGTGCGGGCACCGGTCCATTTGGTATCAGTTGTGACTGTTTCGGCGGAGGCGACAAAGGAACCCGACTGAACAAGAAATTCCTGGTTTTGAAGGTTCAGAACGGTGACGTCACCGGGGAGGGTGGGGGCAAGTAGAATTTCATCACCAGCAGCGGCGGCGCGATAGGTGTTGGTGAAAAAGGATTCGCCGCCCAGGGCGGCGCGCGCCAGGGACTGCATCAAACCGCCGCGCATGCGGGTTTCAACCTGAATGCCGCGCGACATGCCCACCATGGCGCCGGGTTCAGCAAGGATGGCTTCACCGGTGTTCAGGCGGACCTGGGCAACGGAATAAGAGGGGCGGTAGAGGATTTCAATTTGCATGGGGGATCTCCTTTGAAGAGCAGCGATATGGCTACGGTGAAATTAGAATCTCATCAGACAGAAGTGAAATTTGTCTATTTTTGTGAAATCTATTGTAATCCATCACTTTGATTTTTAGAACAATGATTAGGTAAATTGAGGGATATATGTTATAATCGGGCTTCGATAAGTCGGCAGCCAATGGCTGCTGCCTTTCCGCCTCTGGCAGCATCCACGATGTTGACCGGGGGCAATCCCAGGGAAAGGAGGTTTCCATACAATGCGTAACTATGAGGTGATCGTCATCCTCAATCCTGAACTCGAAGAAAGCGCTGTGACTGCGCTGATTGAGAAAATCAAGGGTTGGATTGTCGAATCCGGCGGTGCGGTTTCTCAGGTGGACATGTGGGGTAAACGCCGCATGGCCTATCTCATCCGCAAGCAACGCGAAGGCCAGTATGTGCTGCTGCATGCACAGTTTGCGCCTGCATTCGCGGCCGAGCTGGAACGCAACTTGCGGTTCCAGGAAGTAATTTTGCGCTTCCTCATCTCGAATGTTGAGTAGGCCAGTCTCAAAGACGTTTGTATCAGACGGTGATTGCAAGGAGATTGTAGGATGAGCCGAGGACTGAACAAAGTGATGTTGATTGGGCATCTGGGGCGCGACCCCGAAATGCGCTATACGCCATCGGGCAAGCCGGTGACCACGTTCAGCGTGGCGACCAGCCGCTCGTGGAGCACTGCAGACGGTGAACGTAAGACCGAGACGGAGTGGTTCAACATCGTTGCGTGGGGCAACCTGGCAGAAATCTGCAAGCAATACCTGACCAAAGGCCAGCAAGTTTACATTGAGGGCCGGCTGCAAACCCGCCGCTGGGAAGACGCTGAAGGCGTGAAACATTCCAGCGTGGAGGTTGTGGCGGCTGAGATGATGATGCTGGGCGAACGCCGGGATACAAACGCTGGCACCACGTCTACCGATGAAGTCGCTGACGACATCGAAGACGAATATCCATTTTAGGAGTAAGTCCAATGTCTGAAGAAAATATGGTTGAAGGCGAACAGATGATGGGTGGCCGCCGCTATATGGCCCGCCCCAAAATCTGCCAATTTTGCGCCGATAAAAACCTGAAAATTGACTATAAAGCGCTGGATATGCTGCGCCGGTTCGTTACCGAAGAAGGTAAGATCCGCCCCCGCCGCCAAACCGGCACCTGCGCCCGCCATCAACGCGAACTGGCTGGCGCCGTGAAACGCGCCCGCCATATTGCGCTGCTTCCCTACGTGGAAGACCGCAACGGCTAAGCCTGGCGAGACACACCAACACACTCTGCAGGGGCAACGGGTCATCCGCCCATTGCCCCTCATTTTATGATGAAAGGCCAGTATGGCTAAAGAAATCAAAATTAACGACAAGGTCTTCAAACAAAAAGTCGCCAATAAACATCATCAAGATCGTGTGGCGCGAGAGCACCAACAGCGCCGCTGGCTGCTGATTGGCGTGGCGGTTGTGGCTGTGCTCGTGGTCGGACTGGTTGCCGCCGGATTGCTGCAGGAATACGTCTTCAAACCGATGAAGGCAGTGGCAATTGTTGATAACGAAAAAATCACGGTCTCTGATTTCGAGGCCCGGGCTCGCTTCCAGCGACATGCTATTATTACCTCTGCGCTTCAGTATGCCCAAATCTATCAGCAGTTTGGCATGGACCCGAACGCAATTCTTGAGGATGCCGATGCCAACCTGGCTGCTGAAACACTGGGCAATGATACGTTGGATGCTATGATCAATGAGATTGTGATTGAAAAAGAAGCCATTGCTCGCGGCATCACTGTCAGTGATGAAGAAGTCGAAATCGCCCTGCAAGAAGCTTTTGGGTTCTATGCCAATGGGACGCCTGTGCCCACGGCTACGGCGACAGTCTTCCCGACGCTGACGGTTGGGGCGCAGCAGTTGACGATTGTGGCTTATACGGCCACGCCGACCACAGCGCCGACCGCCACAGCTACGGCAATACCTGAGACGCCCGTGCCCACCGCGACGGCTACGGCAACGGCTGTGCCGCCTACGGCGACCCCTGAGCCCACAGCGACCCCCGAGCCAACCGCCGGGCCCAGCGCCACGCCCTTGCCCACGGCAACAGCATACACGTTGGATGTGTTTGAAGATAATTACACAAACTACATAGACGGAATCAAAGCTTTTGATTTCCCGGAAAAAGACCTGCGCGATATGTACCGCGCCCAGTTATATCGGGATAAGATGTTTGAACTGCTGACTGCCGATGTGCAGCCTATTCAGGATCAGGTTTGGGCACGGCATATTCTGGTTGCAAGCCAGGAAGAAGCACAGGCTGTGTACGACCTGCTGCTGGCTGGCGGTGACTGGAGCGAGCTGGCAATGACCTACTCGAGCGACACCTCCAATAACACCAATGGCGGCGACCTGGGCTGGTTCACACGCGGTGCGATGGTCAAGCCGTTTGAAGAAGCTGCATTCAGCCAGGAAGTTGGCACCATCAGCCAACCGGTTGAGTCCGAATTTGGCTGGCACCTGATTCAGGTTGTGGGCCACGAAGAACGGCCTCTGACGGCAACGGAACTGACCCAATACCGCGAAGTTGTTTTCGGTCAATGGCTGGAAGACGTTAAAACTGGCCTGAAGATTGAAAAATTCCCGGATGTCTGGATGCCGGCAGTACCCACCACCCCCACCTGGACAGATTATCAGTAGATTGCAAGTAAAGAACGTCAAACGGGCGGCATAAGCCGCCCGTTTTTTGTTAATTTATCCAACCGGTCTCATTAATCTGCGCGCCGGATCATGTCGTCGGAGACTTCATCCAGGCGCAGGCTGATCATTTGACTGGCGGAGTCGCGGCCCATGGTGATGCCGTAGATCACGTCGGCAGTCTGGACGGTGGTGCGGTTATGGGTGATGACGACGAACTGGGTGGTTTGCGATAATTCACGGAGCAGTTCGCAGAAGCGGCCGACATTGGCCTCGTCGAGCATGGCGTCCACTTCATCTAGCACGCAGAAGGGCGTAGGCGAAATTTTCAGCAGTGAGAAGATCAGGGCGACAGCGGTGAGGCTGCGCTCGCCGCCGGAAAGGAGGGACAGGCCCTGCTCACGGCGCCCGGGCAGGCGGGCTTCGATATCAATACCGGTCTCGGTGGGGTTATCTTCATCGGTCATCATCAGGCGGGCGGAGCCGCCGCCGAACAGGCGGGTGAACATCTGGCGGAATTCAGCCGCAACCGCGTCAAAGGTGCGGCGGAATTCTTTTTTCATCAGGGTATCCAGCTCGGCAATGACTTCACGCAAATCAGCATCGGCGCGGCGCAGGTCTTCCACCTGGCCGGTCAAAAATTCGAGGCGTTCTTTGACAGAGCGGTATTCTGTGAGGGCGTCGGGATTGATGGCGCCCATGCGGCGAAGTTGGGAGCGCTGGCGGTTGATGCTTTCTTCGATTTCAGGGGCTAACTGCTCGACATGGGGCAATTGCTCAACCATACCATCAAGGGGCAGCGGCGTAGGGCCCGAGACTGTGGGAGTGTATTCAAATGAGACCAGGCCGAAATCATCCTCGATCCGGCGCTGGAGCGATTCCAGGGCTTCACGCTGGCGGCTGAGTTCCAATTGGGACTGGGTGGCGTGGCGGTCGGCAACACTGACGGCCTGCTGGCAGAGGGTGTAATTATCCTGCACAGCGGCGGTCTGGGTTTCAAGGCTGCGCAAGCGCTGTTCGGCGGGTTCAATCTTGCGGCGGGCGGCCTGAATTTGCTCATCGAGTTCGTTCTCAGCTGTGTGCAAGGTGATTTTTTCGGTCTGCAAACGGGCCATTTGTTCCGCTGTGTCACTCAAACGCTGGCGGATTTCTTGCTGCTGGCGGGCGTTGGCTGAAAGCGCCTGTTGATATTCTTCTACCCGACGGGCAGCATCCCGGGCAGCGCGCTCAGCCACGGCGGCAGTAGTGTTCCAATGGACAACCTGGGCCTGGAATTCGTCCAGGGGCAAAGCATCCAGCTTATGACCGGCAGCGCGTACCTGCTGGTTATAGGATTCGGCCTGGGTAATGGCGGCTTTGACTTCATCGGCCGAGCGCTGTAATTCGGTCTGGGCGCGTTGGACCTGTGTTTCAAGGTCTTTCAACTGGCCGCGCAGCCATTCGCCGCGCTGACGGGCCTGCTCGACAGCTAACTGGGCCTGTTGAAGGGATTGGTTGGCGGCACTGACTTGAGCCGAGGCTGCTTTGAGCGTTTTCTCGCGCTCTGTGCGGTCAGCGCGCTCGCGCTCCAATTGAGCTTCAAGGCGGCGTAGTTCCGCCTGATGTTCATTAAATTGACGTTCAACGGATTCGAGGGCTTCCTGCAGCTCACGCTTCTGGCGGCTGCGACCTACCATGCCAGAACGGGCTTCCTGCCCGGCAATAATCAGACCAGAGGCGGTGAAGACCTCACCTTTGAGGGTGACCACGCGACCGGCGGCGGGCAAATCGGCTACCATGCGGCGGGCGGCGGCACGGTCTTTGACAATGACAACCTGCCCGAGCAAAAGATCAACCACCGGGCTGTAATCGGCTGAGGATTTCACCAGATTGGCAGCAATCCCCAGGCAGTCATCAGAAGACGAGATTTCCAGGGCGGTTGGGCGGGCCCAATCCACAGGCAGGAGGACAGCGCGGCCTTTGGGGCCGGCCTCCAGCAGGGCCAGCACTTCTTCGGGGTCGGTCTGAGTTTCCAGCAGGACGCCATCCAGGGCTTCACCAAGGGCGGCGGCAATGGCGGTTTCCAGATTAGCGGGGACTTCCATGATCTGCCCTAAAGCCTGATAGAGACCTTTGAGGTGGCCCTGGCGGGCAGCTTCGAG
>JAGOFZ010000120.1 GCA_017996955.1 Longilinea sp. | reverse complement strand
CTTTTTCATTACTCCAACGGATGCCCGAACAACTCTCTCACATACCCCATAAATTTATAGACATCTACAAAATTGCTGGCAATACCTACCGAAATCCGCACTGCCCCGGTATTTTTGCCATCGACGCAAATACGCAAATCATCCAGCGTCAGCCGTTCAGTGGTTTGCGAGAAACAGGTAATCAGTTCGGGCTTTGAGATCTCCAGCGCCACTTCCCCGGCGCCAGGGTTGCAGAAACATCCGGTGCGAATGGAAATATTCGCCAGATTGGTGCGCTGCTCCACCTTGCGGTGATCCACCAGATGATTATGGCCGTCGTAAAAATTCAGTGTTATGGTTCCCCCACGCCGGTCCATCTTGATCGGTCCGTAAATCCGGGCGCCCTCATGACCCAGATCATCCTGTAGATTTGAGAGACTATCCAGCAGGTAACCCGTCAGGCAGTGCACCCGGGTGTGGATGATATCCAGTCCCACCGACTGCAGATAATTCAGCCCAATTTCAACGGCTGGCAGTCCCAGGTAGTTGAGTGTGCCTTCTTCAAAAGCTGCTTCGCCAGGCGCCAGGTAATACTTGTCGCCCTGTACCGAGGCCACGGTGATTGTCCCTCCCGCAAACCACGGGCGCCGCAGCAATCCCAGCGCCGATTTGCGCGCCACCAGACAGCCGATCCCGGTGGGGTAGCCAAACATCTTATAGAAGGAAATCGGCACAAAATCGGGCTTCACCTGGCTTAGATCAAGCCGGTTGGTTGGCACAAAGGCCGCTCCATCCAGCAGCACAGTCCAACCCCTGGCATGGGCCCGCTCCACCCATTCCAATGGGTGCTGCACCCCCGAGAAATTGGATTGCGCCGGGAAGGCAAATAGACTCTGACTGCCCGGTTTGATCAGGTTCAGGTAATCATCGATCTGGCTTTCATCCACCCGCAGTTCAGGCAGGCAGACGGGGATATATGTGACCTCTGCCCCCCGGGCTCGGGCAAACTCGCGAATGCCGTTCACCGAATTGTGATTATCAAACGTCAGCAGGTAGCGGCTGCCTGCACAGAAGGGGAAAGATTCCCCCACCAGCTTCAGCGCACCGCTGGCATTGGAGGTAAAAATGACCACATACTCGTCCGGTGAGGCATTGAAGTATTGCAGCACAGCCTCGCGAGCCCGTTCAGCCAGATGTGTCGCAAACATTGAACTGGGGTTGGACGAGTGCGGATTTCCAAAAACATTATCCCGCAGCAGGAGCATATGCTGCTGAATCTGTGATTCAGCATACAAGCCGCCGCCGGTATAATCCAGATACACCATCCCCAGCCTGTCCAGGCGGGCATATTCGGTCTGGCGCAACGCATCCAGTTTTGCGGTGGTCAGATATTCGGGGTAATTTTGCACAAACTGTGCATAGGCTTTTTCGTAGTCGGCTGAATAGGGGAGGTTTTCCATGGGGTGATCCTTTTCTACCTGCAAAACGTGGTCTTTATTTGGCTAATTTCCCGGTGGGCTGATCTTTGACCGGCAGCCCCATCAACTGATTCGCATAGGCATACAATGCTGCGGCTCCGCCGGTGTGCCAGAAAATGATATTCTCATCCTTTGCAAATTCACCCTTGCGGATCAAATCAATCAACCCGGCCATCGCCCGCCCGGTGTACACCGGGTCCAGCAAAAGGCCTTCATACCGCGCCGCAAGTTCAACGGCTTCCCGTTCTGGCTCACCCATAATCGAGTAACCGGCTCCCAGATAGCCATCGTAGGCCACCACTTCTTCCGGTCCAAAAGCCATCTTAACCTTCAGCCGCTGAATGACCCCTGCCGCAATGTGCGCCACTTCTTCACGCAATGCTTGCCTGGTGCTGTCAATCGAAATCCCTGTAATCTGGCCGCGAAACCCGAGCATTTTGGCGCCCACACATAACCCCGCCTGGGTGCCCGCCGAACTGCTGGCAAACACAATCCGATCTGCCCGCAGGTCCAGCGCTTCCAGTTGGTGGTACAACTCTTCCATCCCCGCCACAAAACCAATTGCTCCCACTGCATTAGATGCTCCCACTGGGATAAAGTAGGGCGTTGCTCCGCTGGCTTTCAGTTCAGCCAGCACATCTTCAGCCGCAGCTTCGCGGGAGCGGTCCCCTGAAAAAACGATCCTTGCCCCCAGCAGGTGATCCAGCAGCAGGTTACCTGTCACGTTTTCCGGCGCGTGTCCGCGAATTACCAGGACACACTTCAACCCATAACGCGCCGCCGCCGCGGCTGTTTGTCGGCAGTGATTGGACTGCACCGCGCCCACCGTCACCAGGGTATCGGCCTTTTGAGCCAGTGCTTCAGCCACGCTGAATTCCAGCTTGCGCGTCTTGTTACCGCCGGTTGCCAGCCCGGTTTGATCATCACGCTTGATCCACAGCCGTGGCCCGCCCAGCAGTTGAGCCAAACGCGGCATTTCCTCCAAAGGTGTCGGGAAAAATCCCAGCGATACGCGGGGCAGATGGTCCGTGAGCATGCTGATCCTCCTTGAGATATGTGAAAATTAGGGTTGAGCGAGTTGGATATTTTGCCGGATACGATCCGGGCTGTTATCATTGCCGGGCAGCAAAGCTTCGTAGATGCGCTGCCTCGAGCGGTTAATTTGTGCCAGCACAATCTTTTCAGCTTCCTCCGGGTTCCTATGGCGCAATACCCCCACCAGTTCCTGGTGCTCCTGGCGCATCTCCGCCGCACTGTCTTTCAGGTCTAATCCCAGGTGGAACATGCGCGTCAATTCATCCATCAGATGAGAGATTGCCTCAATCAGGCGTTTGTTGCCGCTGGCATTAGCCAGCGCAATGTGAAACGCCCGGTTATGTGCCAAAAAATCCGAGTAGCTGTCTCGGTCTTTATAAACATAAGTGTAGCCTGCCAGCCCGGCAAGCTGCTCAACCTGCTCATCAGACGCCCGTTCAGCGGCCAACCGCGCCGCCGCTGATTCAAGAATTGCCCGCAGCTCAAAGATTTCTGCTACATCAGAAATGGTAATTGTTGTCACCAGGTACCCAAAGCGCGGGATGGTCAGCACCAGCCCTTCACGGGTCAGCTTCTGCAGCGCTTCTCGCACCGGCGTGATGCCCGCACTATACCGCTCGGCCAGTTGCTGCTGGGCAATTTGCTGCCCCGGCCTGAGCGCGCAACTGATGATATCTTTTTTGATCGCCTCATAGACTTGTCCAGCCAGGGATGTATTCATGGGTTCACCTGTAATTAGAAGAAAGCAGGGCAGGGCTCTGATATATCAGTGATATATTATAAGAATATCATGCTGCTCCCCAACTGTAAATAGCAGAGTCTCCCCCAAATGTCATGTCATCCCTCACAGGATAAAACCGGCTGCCAGTCATTCTGTCAGCCGGGGTGATGGTCAGAAACTGGTGCTGGTGCTAAACCTGGCAGCTGGGGCAGAAATAACAGGCGCCGCCCAGATATTGAATCTTTTCAACCATGTGCCCGCACTCGGGGCAGGGTTTGCCCGCCGTATGGCTGTCCATCAGGCGCACATAGCCCCCCGGCTTGCCAAACAGGTCAGTTTCGTCATAGCGCCCACCGGCAGCAATGACATCTTGCACAGTATCCATAATGGCTGTGTACAGGTCCCGCCGCTGTCCTGGCGATAGTTCGGCAAGTGCCCGTCGCGGGTGCAGCCGCGCCCGAAAGAGAATATCCTGTGCAATCGCATTCCCCAGCCCGGGGATAATTTGATCCTGCGTCAGCAGGCTTTTGGTGCTGCGTTTTTCGCCTTTCAGCAGGTCATCAATCAGCTCAGAAAAATACGCAAACGTGAACCCGGTCTCCACTGGCGTCACTCGCATGTCTTTGATATAGGCGCGCTCTTGCTCTCTGCCTGCTTCGTAAAGCTCCATGGCGCCCCACATTTGTGTAAAGGTTGTCAGTGCAGAACCATCCGTGAACTGAATCAACAGGTGATATTTTTCGGGCAGCTCTACCTGGGGTGGGTGATAGAGCACCCGCCCGCCGCACTCACCCAACACCAGCACATAGCCCGGCTCCAGGCTCAACGAAAGCCAGCGCCCCTGCACCCGTGCCGGCCCAATGCGTTTCCCGGCAGTCAAGGCCGTAAATTCCTCCGGCGAGCAGTTATACCAGACGAATTTGTGCGGAGAATTCCCCAACTGCCCCTGTTGGATGACTTTGCCCGTCAGGGTCGCGTTCATTTGCTGCGCCAGCACGGTATATTCAGGTAACTCAAACATGCTGAACCTCTTTCTCAAGTCAATCGGTGGAATAATCCGATAATAGGCCTTTTGTTCTATTCCGTCAAGAGGTCAACTTCTTTCAAAATTGGCGCAATTGCCCCCTTGACTCTCCCCCTGCTGGAGGGTATATCATCTACGTGCAATTGCCTCCGGAGGATCTATGTTCAAGATTGGTGAGTTCTCACGTTTGACCTGGGTGCCGGTGAAGACACTCCGTTATTATGACGAGTTGGGCCTCCTCAAACCGGTTGAGGTAGATCCCTTCACCAGCTACCGCTACTACTCAGCCAGCCAGCTTCCCCGCCTCAATCGGATCCTGGTTCTCAAAGATCTGGGTCTGACCCTCGAGCAGATTCGTCTGATCCTTGAGGAAGACCTGACTGCCGAACAACTGCGCGGCATGTTGTACCGCCGCCAGGCAGAACTGCGCCAGCAGATCGAAGAAGGCCAGGAAATGTTAGCCCGTGTGGAATCCCGGCTGCAACAAATTGATTTGGAGGGACGAATGACGACAATGGATGTTGTGATTAAGCGCGTGCCGCCCATGTGGGTGGCCTCAGTTCGGGGCGTAATTGCCTCCTATCCAGAACAGGGTGCGCTTTGGAACGAACTGGAAACCGCCCTGCGGCTTAAGGGCCTCAAGCCCAATGGGGCCTGCTTCACCATCTACCACGATGAAGAATATGTAGATCGTAACATCAATGCAGAAGTATGCGAACCCGTGGATGGTCCGGCAGAGCTTTCTGGACGGGCCCGGATTTATGAACTGCCCGGCTGCGAAACGATGGCCTGCTACATTTACCATGGCCCGTTCAATGGGCTGTCCAATGCCTACTCTGAGCTGCTGACCTGGCTTTCGGATAATGGCTATCAGATCAGCGGTGTGGGTCGTGAGATTTATGTCCACACCGGCAGCGGCGTCACGCGCCAGGATGACCCCGCCTACATTACCGAGATCCAGTTCCCGGTCACCAAAGCCTGATTTCTCTCAGCGCCTGATACTCGGCCTGGCGGGTCATTTGCCCGCCAGGCCGTTGAGTTATATTTACATGTGGGGAAAATATGCTATACTCTCAACCGCAATGCGGCGAAAATTCCGCCGCTGCACATCTCCAAAAAAAGGAGGGTGCAGATAAGGGTGACCAATTTTCTGAAACTTGGCGAGCACTTTATCTGTGAACTGGTTGACTGCAACCAGACCATTCTGTTAGATAATCCCCGCGTACGGACATTATTTGTCCAGGCCGCCCGGCAAACTGGCCTCTCAATTGTTGGCGAAGGTCAATT
>JAGOFZ010000119.1 GCA_017996955.1 Longilinea sp. | reverse complement strand
CCGCTGGGAGATGAGCCTGTGCGCCATCAGTTCTGAATCGGCTGCCTGAGGAACTGGCAGTGTGCAGACGGTTGATGTTACACCACGGCGGGTGCAGCAGTTTGAGGTCAGGCCATCACAATTCTATCGATGGGAGAACTGGCGTTTGAGTGACGGCGGGCTTTATGCTGAGGGTTTTACCGCAATGAATGCCAGCGGGCACATTACCATTCCGGGAGTGGTGATTTTTCCACAGGGAAGTCGGTTAGTTCTCTATCCGGTTGACACGATGAGGGTCTTCCTCCCGGCGATACTTTGTGGTACAAACAATTAGCAGATGAGATTGTTGAAATTGAAAGGATTTTTCCTATGAGCGACGCTTTAGATCCTGAAACTCGGCACCGCCGCAGCTCCGGGTGGATTGGCGGAATTGTGCTGATTCTGGTTGGGATCATCATTCTGACCAAAAACTTGACCGGATTCCAACTGCAAAACTGGTGGGCGCTGTTCATCCTGATCCCGGCAGTCAGTTCGCTGATGAATGCCTGGAATACCTACCGAGAAAATGGCAATCAGTTCAGCCGGGGTGTGACCGGGCCATTGATTGGCGGGCTGCTGCTCAGTTTTCTGGTGGTCATGTTTGTTTTAGGGCTCGATTTTGGGAAATTCTGGCCTATTTTCTTGATTCTGGCGGGCTTGGCTGCGCTGGCATCGGCTTTTCAAAAAGAATAACCATCACAACACAAGGGAATAACCATGATCCGCATCACCCGAGAAGACGCTTTGGAATACCATCACCTGGACGGAGTGCCCGGCAAGCTGTCGGTAGTGCCCAGCAAGCCGCTGGACAGCCAGCGCGACTTGAGCCTGGCGTATACGCCCGGTGTGGCTTACCCAGTGCTGGAGGTTGAGCAAGATCCTGCCAATGCCTACACCTACACCAATAAAGGCAATCTGGTGGCTGTCATCTCAAACGGCACAGCCATTTTGGGACTTGGGCATCGCGGGGCGCTGGCGTCTAAACCGGTGATGGAGGGGAAGGGCGTTCTATTCAAGAAATTTGCAGGGATTGATGTCTTTGATATTGAAGTTGATGTGCTGGATCCCGACTTATTAATCGAAGTTGTGGCGGCGATTGCGCCTACCTTCGGCGGGATTAACCTGGAAGACATACGATCCCCGGAGTGCTTCCGAATTGAGCAGACCCTGCAAGCCAGGCTGGATATTCCAGTTTTTCACGATGACCAGCATGGCACAGCTATTATTCTGGGGGCGGCCTTGATGAATGCGCTGGAGATTACCAACCGGGAGATTACAGATATTAAGGTTGTGTTTTCGGGAGCAGGGGCTGCCGGGATTGCCTGCGCCAATCAACTGGTCAAGCTGGGTGTACCGCGGGAGCATATCTGGATGTGCGATGCGGCGGGACTGGTGTATCATGGGCGAACCGAATTGATGTTTCCAGAGAAGGAAATCTATGCCCAGGGCGAACAGGCCGGAACACTGGCAGAAGCACTGGTGGGCGCTGATGTGTTTATCGGTTTATCGGCTGCCAACATCGTCACCCCGGAGATGCTAAAGCCGATGCGCAGCAATCCGATTATTTTTGCAATGGCCAACCCGGACCCTGAGATAAAATACGAACTGGCGCGGGCGGCGCGGCCTGACGCGATTGTGGCAACTGGACGGTCAGATTATCCCAACCAGATCAACAACGTGCTGGGGTTTCCGTTCATTTTCAGAGGTGCGCTGGATGTTCAGGCGCGCTCGATCAACGACGAGATGAAAGTGGCGGCATCTCAGGCGCTTTCGGCATTGGCAAAAGAGCCCATCCCGGTGGAGGTGTTGAAGGCTTACGGGGTGGATCACCTGGAATTTGGCGTCGATTATATTGTTCCCAAGCCGCTGGACCCACGGGTGTGTTTGTGGGAGGCGCCAGCAGTGGCAAAGGCTGCCATTCAGAGCGGCGCCGCCCGGCGGGCGCTGGACCTGGATACTTATGTGGAAGCATTGCAAAAAAGAATTGCAAAACCGTGCTAAAATAGTAACCATATGAGCGAAAAGTTGCCCCGCCCAAGCACGCCCCAAACACCCGCCCATAAGCGGCAGGTGTTCTGGCAGATATTACTGCCGATTATTCTGGCAGCAGCCGTAATAGTTTCCATTGTGGTGCTGGCGGCGGTCTCAACCCAGGGGGGCGGAGAGACGGTGGCTGTCTGGTCGGATGTATCGCTCATTTTTATGTTGATTCCGTTGACGTTTGGAATTTTCATCTTCCTGGCGCTGATAGTGGCGATCATTTATGGTGTTCAGCGCCTGACCAACATCCTGCCTGTTTATGCCCGGATTGTGCAACTGCACGCCGAACGATTGACCCTGGTCTTCAAACAGTGGGCCAACAAAGCGGCTGACCCGGCGATTACGGCTAATAGTGCCAAAGCCGGCTGGGATAAATTCTGGCAAAAAATTTCACGTTCAAACCCCACGCAATAGAGGTTCACCATGGAAACAACCCCCAATTGGAAAGCCAGGACAATGATCATTGGCGCAATCGTAGGTTCGCTGGCAGGTTTGGCGGCCGCTTATGTGCTGATTTCTCGAGCTGAACAAGATGACAAAGCGCAGGCAAAATTGACCGCCGGGGACGGCGTTAAGGTTGGGCTGGGCTTGCTGGGAATTTTGCGTTTGCTGGCGGACAGCAGCGATAAGCACTAAGCCAACCCTATTGAGCCCGATAACCCAGACCGGGGGAGATTATGCCATCTGACAGCTCTGGTTTAATTCGATTTGTGATTGCCGGGACGCTGCGGCAGGATTTTATTCTGCTGCCCAACCGGCAATCTTACGCGGGTATCGCGGGCGGCAGTTTGCTATACGCAGCCGCCGGGATGAATATCTGGACAAGGGATATAGCCCTGGTGGGAAGAGTGGGTCAAAATTACCCCCAGGAATGGATTGAACGGTTAAACAAGTATCAATTTGACACACGCGGTATTCACAAGCTGCCACATGACCTGGATGCCAGGGCTTTTTACGCCTACCCCGATTTGAATACCCGTATCTTGAGCGATCCGGTGATGCAGTATTCACGCGCCGGGCTGCCCTACCCTAAAGAATTGCTGGGTTACGCCAACCCCACCCCACAGATTGACAGCCGTAATCAACCTACAGACTACACCATCCGCCTGACCGACTTCCCCAATGATTACCTGGATGCTACGGCTGCGCACCTGGCGCCGTTGGATTTTTTGACCCACACCCTGCTGCCATCTGCGCTGCGACAGGGGCATGTCAACACCATAACCCTGGACCCAGGGGCGGGGTATATGCTGCCTGCCTTCTGGGATGATATTCCAAGGTTGGTTAAAGGGTTGACGGCATTTCTGACATCAGAAGAAAAACTGCGATCTTTGTTTGGCGGGCGCAGTTCAGATTTATGGGAAATGGCAGAAGCCATTGCTGCGTATGGCTGTGATTTTGTAGTGGTTCGGCGAGGCGTGCAGGGACAGTACCTTTATGACCACAGCAGCCGCACCCGCTGGGTTGTTCCAGCCTATCCGGGACGCGGGGTTGACCCTACGGGAGCGGGCGATGCCTTCTGCGGGGGTTTTCTGGTTGGTTATCGAGAACGGTACAGTCCACTAGAAGCTGCCTTGCAGGGCAATATTTCGGCCTCGCTGGTGATTGAAGGCAGTGGGCCATTTTACGCCATGGATACCTTGCCAGGGCTGGCGGCAGCCCGGCTGGAAGCACTGCGCAGTTCGGTGCGAAAAGCCTGAACGGGTTAATGCCGCAAGGAGAGCAGCTCGTATGCGGGGATGGGGGCGCGCTTGCCTTTTGCCTGGATGGGTTCCACCGGGCGGGCTTCGATTTGTGACGCTACAAGCTGGTAAGCCGATTCAGTGATTAAGATCTGACTGGGGCCAGCGTTTTCCTGCACACGCTTGGCGGTGTTGACGCTATCTCCGATGGCGGTGTATTCCATGCGCTTTTCGGTGCCGACCAGACCAAGCACAGCCTCGCCAACATGGATGCCAACGCCAAAGGCAAGCTGAAAGCGCGGCGGGAATTCCTGGTGCAGGGCTTGAATGGCATCGCGTATGCGCAGCGCCGCGCGAATTGCCCGCAGGGTATGATCTTCCTGAAGAATTGGGGCATTGAACCAGGCCATGACGGCATCGCCCAGGAATTTATCAACCGTGCCATCTTCACTTAAGACCGCCTCGGCAGCAGCCGCCAGATAGCGATTGAGAACCTGGACCAGTTCTTCAGGGGTGACGCCCTCACTGAAACTGGTGAAGCCGCGGATATCGGCGAACAGGGTGGTAATTTCAGCACGGCGCCCACCCAACTGCAAACTCTCGGGGTCCAATTGTTCAATGACGGCTGGGGAAACCATGCGCTCAAAGAGACGGCGCTGGGCTTCGAGACGTTTTTTCTCCGTCAGGTCATCGAGAACGATGGCCACACCCTGGGTTTGACGGCCCACATCTTTGAGCGGCGTCAGACTGAGGCGCAAATCAACATGACCGCGGTCGGGAAGATTGGGGCTGACCTCCCATCCCAATACCGGCTCATCGGTTTGAACCACATGTTTGAAACGAGGAGAGAGCATCTCGGTCAGGGGTTCCAGAGTCTGGTTAAGGAGATTGCCGACCAAGATGGAAGATTTGCAGCCCAGGATGGTTTCTGCAGCGCGGTTGCAGAGGACGACTCTTTCGTCTATATTTGCAGTCAAGACGCCGCTGGCGATGGAGGCAAAGACATTATCCATCAAATCTTTCAGTTCGGTTACTTCAGCCAGCGTGCGCCGGACCGAATCAAACAGGCGGGCATTCTCAATAGCCACAGCGGCCTGATTGGCAAACCCTGCCAGTAGATCCAGGTCGCTGCGAGTGAATAAGCCGCTGCGGATGCGGTTATCGGCATAAATCACACCAGTGATTTCGCTTTTGACGCGCAACGGGACGCAGAGAATGGAGCGCAGGTTGTAGGCAATGACACTTTGCTGCCCGCCAAAACGGGGATCTTCCTGGGCATTAGTGGTCAGAATAGGCACGCCGGTTGTGACCACGCGGTTGATCACTGTACTGCTAATGGCAGTTTCGGAGGCATCAATGGTGCCTTTTTCCCAATTGCGAGCCACGCGCAAGCCCAGTTCGCCATCGGCGCCGCGCAGCATCAGAAAACCGCGCTCGGCACCGGTGAGGCGGATCAGGGTATCCATTACCACTTGAAGAACTTCGTCCAATTCGAGGGTTGAGTTAATCACCTGGCCGATTGAAGCCAGATCTCGCAGGCTGCGGCGCTCTTCATCTAATACATTGACATATTGACGGATTTTGGTCACGCCATCGGTTAATTGAATCACCTGCTCGTGCATTGAGCCGGGCAAGGCGGAGGGTGCCAGACGCAGGAGGATCTCTTGAAGCTGGTTGGACAAGACAGTTAAGGAATAGAGGTGCTGGTCCAGAACTGAAAAGGTTGTGGTTGTGGTGGTTGGTGTTGTATCAGTCAAACTACCCTCCCATGCCGGTTAGTCTACCGGCTCACGACTGTCGGCTAAGAGATTTTCCCACCAGGAGCGGATGACCATCTGGCGCAGATCGGTCTGGGCCTGTTGAGCGCGAGCCAGGTCG
>JAGOFZ010000118.1 GCA_017996955.1 Longilinea sp. | reverse complement strand
CCGCCGACCCTGTGAACGCACAATATTTCGTGATCGCTGCCGTCAACGTCGTCTTCCCGTGGTCAATGTGACCCATCGTTCCCACGTTCAGGTGCGGCTTCGATCGATCAAACTTCTGCTTCGCCATGCTCTCACTCTCCTTACAAAAATTGCGTTTCGAGGTTTCACCGGTTGCCCGATGAATGAATTACTGGTTTAATATTTTTTCAGCGACCTGTGTTGGCACGGGCGCATAGTGATCAAATTCCATCGAGAAGACACCGCGGCCCTGAGTGGCCGAGCGCAGCTCGGTGGCATAGCCGAACAGTTCTGCCAGAGGCGCCAGGGCTCGAATGGCCTGGGCATTGCCGGGGCGCATTTCAACGCCCTGGATCAGGGCGCGGCGGGCACTCACCTGCCCCAGCACGTCGCCCAAAAATTCTTCTGGCATGACGAGTTCCACGTGCATGATGGGCTCGAGTAAGACCGGCTTGCCGCGTTCGATGCCTTCACGGAAGGCGAAAATGGCGGCCATTTTGAAGGCCATTTCGCTGGAGTCCACTTCGTGGAAAGAGCCGTCAATCAGGGTGACTTTGATGTCGGTAACCGGATTGCCAGCCAGCACGCCGCTGTCGGCGGCTTCGCGAACGCCTTTTTCGACTGCAGGGATGTATTCCTGCGGAATAGTACCACCCACAATTTTATTTTCAAAGACGATGCCAGCGCCGCGCTCGGTGGGTTCCATCTTGACGACCACGTGGCCGTATTGGCCGCGCCCGCCCGTCTGGCGGACATAGCGATAATCAACCTTGAGCACAGGTTGGGAGATGGTTTCACGATAGGAGACCCGCGGGCGGCCCACATTTGCCTGAACGCGGAATTCTCGCATCATGCGATCTACCAGGACATCGAGGTGCAGTTCGCCCATGCCGCGGATGATGGTTTGGCCAGTATTTTCATCCGTGTTGACACGGAAGGTTGGGTCTTCATCTGACAGGCGGCGCAGCGCTTCGGCCATCCTATCCTGATCGGCAGTGGTTTTGGGTTCCACCGCGATTGAGATGACCGGTTCGGGGAACTGGATGGTTTCCAGCACAATGGGGCTGTGCTGATCGCACAGGGTATCGCCAGTAAAGCTGTCTTTGAGGCCGAGAACAGCAGCAATGTCGCCGGCGAAGACTTCGGAGATATCTTCGCGCCGGTCGGCATACATCCGGATGAGGCGTCCAATGCGTTCGCGCTTGCCGGTGCGGCTGTTATAGACCATGGTACCCTGAGTGATTTTGCCGGAATAAACCCGGAAATAGGCCAGGCGGCCCATGTAAGCATCGGTGACGATTTTGAAGACCAGCGCCGATAACGGTTCGGAGGGATCGGCATGGCGCTCGACTTCAATATCTTTGTTGGTATCTTTTCCAAGAACCGGGGGAACGTCCAACGGGGAGGGGAGGAAATCTACAACAGCATCCAATACGGGTTGAACGCCTTTGTTACGCAGAGATGAACCACAATAGACCAGAGTGGCGCTGTTTCCAATGACGATGCGGCGCAGTCCGGCCTTGAGTTCATCCAGGGAGATTTCATGGCCATCCAGGAACTTGCCCATCAGGTGATCGTCCAGTTCGGCGGCGCGCTCCACCAAATCAGCACGGTGCATTTCAGCTTCAGCGAGCAGTTCGGCGGGGATTGGGCCACAGGTCATGTCTCGGCCCATGTCACCCGACCAGTAGATGGCCTGCATGGTCAGCAGGTCAATCACGCCGTTGAAGTTGGCTTCGCTGCCGATGGGGAGCTGCATGGGGATGGCATGGGCACCCAGGCGGGTGCGGATGCTTTCCACTGTCATTTCAAAGGAGGCGCCAACGCGGTCCATTTTATTGACAAAGCAGATGCGCGGCACCTGGTAGCGATCGGCCTGTCGCCAGACGGTTTCGCTTTGAGGTTCCACACCCTGAACCGCATCAAAAACCACCACACCGCCATCCAGCACCCGCAAACATCGCTGCACCTCTGCGGTGAAGTCGATATGTCCGGGGGTATCAATGACGTTGATCAGGTGGTCTTTCCATTCGGCTGTTACCGCCGCGGAAACGATTGTAATACCGCGTTCACGCTCCTGGGGCATCCAGTCTGTGACGGTGGTGCCGTCGTCGACCGATCCAATGCGATACGTCTTGCCGGTATAGAATAAGATCCGCTCGGTAGTGGTTGTTTTACCAGCGTCAATATGGGCTATGATGCCAATATTGCGGTATCGCTCTAACGGAATGTCGATCATAAAGCACCCGGTGCAAATTCCTCTTTAATGCCCTACATGCGGTAATGGGAGAAGGCGCGGTTGGCCTCTGCCATTTTGTGGGTTTCTTCGCGTTTGCGGACGGCAGAGCCCTGATTAGCGGCTGCATCCATCAATTCACCCGACAGTTTTTCGGCAAAGGATTTGCCGCTGCGAGAGCGCGCTGCATCCAGTACCCAGCGCATAGAAAGCGCTATGCGGCGTTCCATGGGAACTTCCATGGGAACCTGGTAGGTGGCGCCACCCACGCGCCGCGGGCGCACTTCCATGATGGGGCCAACATTTTTCAGGGCAGTTTCGAGCACTTCAATGGGGTGCTTGCCGGTCTTTTCCTGAATAATGTCGAGGGCATCATACATGATGCCAACAGCGGTGGATTTCTTACCGCTCTGCAGCATGTGATGGATCAGTTGCGACACATAAGAGTTATGGTAGCGGATGTCGGGTTGAATTTCCCGTGGTTCTGGTTTCGTACGACGCATTAAATTTCTCCGTACAGACTAAATTCGAATTATTTCTTAGGGCGCTTGGCGCCATATTTTGAGCGACTTTGCATGCGTTTGGCAACGCCGGTGGTATCCAGCGTGCCGCGCACAATGTGATAGCGAACACCGGGCAGGTCTTTAACACGACCGCCGCGGACCATCACAACCGAGTGCTCCTGCAGCGAATGACCTTCGCCGGGGATGTACGCCGTGACTTCGATGCCGTTGCTCAAGCGAACACGGGCAATCTTGCGCAGCGCGGAGTTCGGTTTCTTGGGGGTGGTGGTACGGACAACCGTACAAACCCCACGCTTCATCGGCGCTCCCTGGGCCTGGCGGGTGCGGCGCTGCTTGGACGAGTTGAACGTGTATTGCAGCGCTGGCGATTTGCTCTTAGCCCGGCGAGTCTGACGACCTTTGCGAATCAATTGGTTGATTGTGGGCACCTTCTAGCCTCCGAAAAAGAAATTATCTAAATGGTTCTGTTTTGCTTCCAACAAGGAAGGCCATCGCTTGCAATGATGGCCTCCGTTTGAACAACGGTGTAGGGCGGCGTTCTTGCAACCCTAATCACAAGGGCAACGAAAGGCGATTATATCACGGGCAAAAATCAGCGTCAAGCTTATATCAGTTCCTCCAGATCTTCGCCCAGTCCGAGCAGCCCGGTTCCCATTTTGGGTGGGCGGGCGCGCTCTTCGTCCTTGCCAAAGCGGATGACTTCGCCTGAGTCCATCACGGCTTCAACGGCCAGGCCGAGGCTTTGCAGTTCTTTGACCAGCACCCGGAAGGAGGCGGGCAGGCTGGGTTCTTCCAGCGGGTCGCCCTTGACAATGGCTTCGTAAGCAGCCACGCGGCCCTGCACATCATCCGATTTGACGGTGAGCATTTCCTGCAGGGTGTAGGAGGCGCCATACGCTTCGAGCGCCCAAACTTCCATTTCGCCGAAGCGCTGGCCGCCAAACTGGGCCTTGCCGCCGAGCGGCTGCTGGGTGACGAGGCTGTATGGGCCAGTGGAGCGGGCATGGACCTTGTCTTCGACCAGGTGATGCAGCTTGAGCATGGTCATTACGCCGACGGTAACCGGCTGATCAAAAAGCTGGCCGGTTTTGCCATCGCGCAGGGCCTGCTTGCCAATGATGGGCATGGGGATGCCGGTTTCACGGGTGTGGGCTTCGGCGCGAGGGCGCAGGTCGGCATCGGCAACGTCGGTTACATCTTCGCCGTTGTGGGTAAGCCAGAGGCGCAGGCAGAGGGTTACCACGCGCTGGTCAACCTCCAAGTATTGGGGCATGCCGATGTAAGAGGTTTCTTCAAAGTTGAGGTAATCATTCGGTTCGTAGCCCTGGTCACGGAGCCACTCGGTGAGGGTGATGCGACGGGCATAATGGACATCGCTGACCAACTGCGCCACGTCGTAGCCTTTACTGCCAAGCCACTGTTCCAGGAAGAGCAGGCGAACCTCTTCGTCATCACGAATGTTTGCGGGGTCGTAAGATTGGCTGTTCAGCCATTCCCAGGCCTGGTCGGCGACGGAGCGCCAGGCATAATCCATGAGCCAGGCACGCGACAGTTCGGCTTCAATTTCGAGTTCGTTGGCGCCGTCAAAGACAGGGGTAATGGCGCGGAAGCCCATCCGCTTGGCAGCCCAGCCCAGGTGGGTTTCGAGCACCTGGCCGATATTCATACGGCCTGGCACACCCAGGGGGTTGAGGATAATATCAACGGGGGTGCCGTCTTCGAGGAAGGGCATATCTTCAACCGGGACGACGCGAGAGACCACACCCTTGTTACCATGGCGGCCCGCCATCTTATCGCCAGCGGCAATTTTGCGGCGCTGTGCAACCGAGACGCGCACCATGGTATCTACGCCGGCAGAGAGGTCAACGCTGTCTTCGCGGGTGAAGACTTTGACATCAACTACGATGCCGCGCTCGCCGTGGGGCATGCGCAGGGAGGTATCTTTGACATCGCGGGATTTCTCGCCGAAGATGGCGCGCAGCAGGCGTTCTTCGGGGGTCAGTTCTTTTTCGCCTTTGGGGGTGATTTTTCCGACCAGGATGTCATTGGGGCCAACTTCGGCGCCAATGCGGATGATACCCTGCTCATCCAGGTCTTTGATGGCTTCTTCACCGACATTGGGAATATCACGGGTGATTTCTTCGGGGCCCAGCTTGGTGTCACGGGCTTCAACTTCATATTTTTCAATATGAACAGAGGTGAAGCAGTCATCCTGAACCAGTTCTTCAGAGATGAGGATGGCGTCTTCAAAGTTGCCGCCTTCCCAGGAAACGAAAGCGACGGTGACATTCTGACCCAGGGCCAGGTTACCGGCTACCGTTGAGGAGGAATCGGCCAGCACATCGCCCCGATGCACGATCTGACCCTTGGTGACTGCGGGGCGTTGATCAATACAGGTGGATTGATTGGAGCGCTGGTATTTGCGCAGGGTGTATGTACGCAGGCCATTGGCGCTGCGGACCATGATTTCGCGGCCGGTGACCGAGACGACTTCGCCATCTTCTTCAGCAATGAGCACCTGGCCCGAATCGAGGGCGGCAAAGCCTTCCATGCCGGTGGAGACCATGGGCACGTCGGGGTTAATCAGCGGGACGGCCTGGGTCATCATGTTGGAGCCCATGAGGGCGCGGTTGGCGTCGTCGTGTTCCAGGAAGGGGATCAAAGCAGCGCTGATGCCCACAACCTGATGCGGGGCAATGTCCATGTAATTGACGCCTTCAATACTGGAGATGATGAAGTCTGAGTGGTGGCGGCAGGAGATGCGCTCGACATCAAATTCGCTGTGGGCGTTGAGCGGGGTGTTGGCCTGGGCGATGACAAATTTGTCTTCGGCGTCGGCCGAGAGGTATTCCACATCATCAGAGAC
>JAGOFZ010000117.1 GCA_017996955.1 Longilinea sp. | reverse complement strand
CCGGGGAGATAGTCGGGATGGATGGCACCGGCAGCGTTGGTCACCACAAGGGTCTGAACACCCAGCCGCTGCATCACGCGCACGGGCAGAGTGACCTGCTGCATGGAGTAGCCTTCATAATAATGAATGCGCCCCTGCATCATAAAAACGGTCTGCCCTTCCAGCTTGCCAATGAGCACGCGGCCCGAGTGACCGGCAATTGTGGAGACCGGCCAATAGGTAATTTCGCTGAAGGGGATGCTGTCGGCAGCTTCAACAGCGTCTGCCAGGCCGCCCAGACCAGAGCCCAGGATGATGCCAACAGTCGGTTGATAATGGGTGCGCCGGGTAATTGAGGCGACTGATTCGTCAATTTCTTCTAAAGTGAACCATTCACGCATGGGATTTCTCCAGATTAAGGGGATATTAAGATTATACCAAATTCGCCCGGAAAGCCGCGGTCGTTCGGTCAACTGATTCGTCATCAATCCAGTAGTGGGTTACCAGGCGGAAACGCCGGGGGGCAACCACACCAATCAGGATATCTTGCCGGGCAAGCCGGGCAGCCAGTTCAGCCGCGGCGAAGGGTACATCCTCTGTCAAAGAGGGGAAGACCATGTTGGTCTGAGGCAGACCCAGTTCGAAATGAATGCCAGGCTGGGCCGCCAGTCCGGCAGCCAGCCGCCCGGCGCGGGCGTGATCTTCGGCAAGACGGGTGGTCATTTGCTCCAGGGCAATGATGCCAGCCGCCGCAAGGACGCCCACCTGCCGCATGCCGCCGCCCAGCATCTTGCGGATTCGGCGGGCGCGGTGGATAAACTCGGCAGAACCGCAGAGAACGGACCCCACAGGGGCGCAAAGGCCTTTGCTGAGGCAGTATGTGACCGAGTCAGCGGGGCGGGTCAATTCATCTACGGGGACATTCAGGGCTGCGGCCGCGTTGAAGATGCGGGCGCCATCGAGATGCAGTTTGAGGCCGCGGGCATGGGCCAACTCGGCTGCCTGTCGGGTATATTCCGGCGAAAGCACCACGCCGCCGCAGCGATTGTGGGTATTCTCCAGAATGAGGAGGCGTGAGATGGGATGATGAATATCATCCGGGCGAATGGCGGCCTTGACGTCTTCCAGGTTCAACGTGCCGTTGGGTTGATTGGGGAGTGTGTGGGGGAAAATGCCACCCAGAGCAGCAATGCCGCCGCCTTCAAACAAAAATGTGTGACCCAGGTGGCCCATGATGACTTCATCGCCGCGCTGGCAGTGGGTCAGAGTGGCAATCAGATTGCCCATGGTGCCCGAGGGAATAAACAGACCCGCCGCGTGGCCGAGCCGGGCGGCAGAAAGTTCCTCAAGCCGCTTGACGGTGGGATCTTCACCATAGACATCGTCGCCGACAACGGCGCCAGCCATGGCGGCGCGCATTTCGGGCGTAGGAACGGTAACTGTATCAGAGCGCAAGTCAATGAGCTTCATGGTAAACCTCTTATATCGGTAAACAGGTTAGTGGGTTTTGTGGCGCAAATCAGCGAGAATGGATTGAAGTTCGGGCGGCAGCGGCGCCTCAAAGGTGCGCGGGGCCGATTCTCCGGGCAGGCGGATGGTCAACCGGGCGGCATGCAGGAAATGGCGCTCCAGCGGCAGGCTGGGATGTTTGTGCCCGTAAATTGTGTCCCCAACAATCGGGCAGTTCAAAAAGGCCAGGTGAAGGCGGATCTGGTGGGTTCGTCCGGTTAAGGGGTGGGCTTCAATGAGGGTGTACCCCGGAAACGATTCCAAAACACGGTACTCGGTTACAGCCTCGCGGCCTTTTTGCGGGGTGGTGATGGCCATCTTTTTGCGATGAGAAGGATCACGGCCAATGGGGGCTTCAACCCGGCCCGTTGGTGTGGGCGGGGCGCCATCGGTGAGGGCGAGGTAGATTTTGCTGACCGTGCGCTGGCGAAATTGATCCTGGAGCCAGCGGTGGGCGCGATCATTTTTGGCCATGAGAATGAGGCCTGAGGTGTCCTTATCCAACCGATGAACGACACCGGGGCGAAGCTCGCCGCCAATGCCTTCCAGGTCGGGAATGTGTGCCAGGGCGGCATGAACCAGTGTACCAGTAGAATGTCCGGCAGCCGGGTGCACCACCATGCCGGCGGGTTTGTTAATCACCAGCAGGTCAGCATTTTCAAACACCACTTCCAGCGGAATTGCTTCGGGCTCAAGTTTGGTTGGCTCTGGGGCCGGAAGGTTCAGGGTGACCTGCTGGCCGGGCATCAAAATCAGGCTGGATTTTGTGGTCGGGAGGCCATCTACGCTGACCTGCCCTTCCTTAATGAGTGCTTGAAGGCGGGCACGAGACAGATCAGGCAGGCAGGCAACCAGAAATTTATCCAGCCGCTGGGATTCGCTATCTTTTACGCTGAACAGGCAGGTCTGGGTGTTCATGTGTGATCTTCTTCAACGGACAAATCTTCACACTGAGGCGCATCAGAGGTTTCCGCCTGGGCTTTGCGCTCACGCCGCTCTTGAAGCCAGACTGCCAGCAGGAGCACCCCCACCCCAACCGTGATGGAGGCATCAGCCACGTTGAATACAGCGAATGTGCCAAGTGAAACAAAGTCAGTGACTCGGCCCTGCTGGGTGAGACGGTCAATCAGGTTGCCCAGGGCGCCAGACATCTGCATCGCCAGAGCCAGGCGGGTCAGCCAGTCAGAACGGGGGATGCGCGGAAAATAGATGGCGATGACCACAACCACAACTGCAGCCAGGGCAGCAAACACCATGCCAAACCCCTGGAACATGCCAAAGGCCACGCCGGTGTTGTACCAATGTACAAAGCGGAAGTATGGCGCCAGCCAGGCCCAGGGCATCCAGGTTTCTCCTACAGACAGGTTCGCCCGAACAATGGCCTTGGTCACCTGATCGAGCGTTACGATGATGGCCACAACCATAAAAAGCCAGAGATAGTCACGCCAGCGCTGTTTCAACCGATCCTCCAATAAAAAAACTATCTTTCAATTTTACCGCATAAAGATACCCAATTACGAAAGAGAACCTGAACGAACGGGTGGACACCAGCCACCAACACCCCCGGATTGCTCCAGGGGTGTTTTGGTTCTGTTCGCTTTCTGATCAGGCTTTTTGCAGGCCAATGGTCAGGTCTTCGCCATCGAAGGAGTCGGTGGCGGTTGGGCTGCCCTGCGGCGGCTGGGCAGCTTGAAGTTCAACCGTAAGCGTTTCGGCCATGATAATTTCGGCAAAGGATTGGACGGCGGCAGCCAGACCTGGCGTGGCCTGATAATAGACCCGGATGCGGTCGGAGATGTCAAACTCGGCGGTTTTGCGCAGGTCTTGCACCCGGCGGATGAATTCACGGGCGAGGCCCTCGCGGATGAGTTCAGGGGTCAGGTCCGTGACCAGGGCTGCCAGATAGGCGCCTTCGGAGGCGACGGCAAAGCCCTCACGGGCCTGGGCGCGCACTTCGATTTCTTCAGGCAGGATGTCGCAGGTTTCGCCCGCGATGGTGACGGGCAAAGATTTACCGGCAAGCAGCGTCCGGGCGGCGACTTCGGCATCCATATCCAGGATTGCTTTGCGGATGGCAGGGAAGCGGCTGCCATATTTTTGACCGAGCTGTTTGGGCAGTGGGTTGAGGGCATAGGAGACGGCTTCGCCGGCAGCATCGAGGGTGCGGACGTGCTTGACATTTAACTCATCAGCGAGCAGTTCGGCATAACGCAAGACCACACCCGCTTCTTCGATATTTGCCACGGAGAAGGCAACTTCAGCAAGGGGCTGGCGAACTTTGCGATTGGCTTTGTTGCGGGCAGCATGGCCCAGCGAAGCCAAGCGCATGACCAGGGCCATCTCCCGGTTCAGTTTCTCGTCAACAACTGCCGGATCAAACGCAGGCCAGGGGGCCAGGTGGATAGAGAGCGGCGCAGATTCATCCATGGTGCGGACGAGATTCTGGTGCAGTTCTTCAGCCAGGAAGGGCATGGTGGGCGCCAGCAAGCGGCTGAGGGTGGTCAGGGCTTCATAGAGCGTGGAATAGGCGGCCTGCTTATCGGCATCGGCTTCGCTCTTCCAGAAGCGGCGGCGCGAGCGGCGCAGCCACCAGTTGGAGAGTTGATCAACAAAGGTGGTGATGGGACGGGTGGCGCCCAGGACATCATAGTTTTCCAGGGCATCGGTCACATCACGCACCAGGGTATGCAGGGCGGAGCGCACCCAGCGATCCAGCGGGCTGTATTCAGGCTGGACTGCGGGGTCCGGACGCCAGCCATCCAGGTTGGCATAGGTGACGAAGAAGGAATAGGTATTCCACAGCGTCAAGGTGAAGGTGCGGACGACCTCGCCCACCAGATCCATGGAGAAACGGCGCTCCTGACCCGAGGGTGAAGCGGTGTAGAGATACCAGCGAGTGGCGTCGGCACCGTATTCGTTCAGCACATCCCAGGGGTTGACGACATTGCCCTTGTGCTTGGACATCTTGCGGCCTTCGGCATCGAGGATCAGGCCCAGGCAGATGACATTCTTGAAGGCCACGCTGTCGAACAAAAGCGAGGAGATGGCGTGCAGGGTGTAAAACCAGCCCCGGGTTTGATCCACGGCCTCGCAGATATAATCGGCGGGGAATTGTTGTTTGAAGGCTTCAAGATTTTCAAAGGGGTAGTGCCACTGGGCAACCGGCATGGCGCCTGAATCGAACCAGACATCAATCAGTTCGGGGACACGCTGCATGGTGCCGCCACATTCGGCACAGCGCCAGTGGATCTCATCCACATGCGGGCGATGCAGATCGAGGTTGCTGAGGTCACGGCCTGCTTTTTGCGACAGTTCGGACACAGAACCAATGCACTCCTGGTGATGGCAGTCGCCACATTCCCAGACGGGCAGCGGGGTGCCCCAGTAGCGTTCACGACCCAGCGCCCAGTCCACATTATTGGACAGCCAGTTGCCAAAACGACCGGCTTTGATGTGACCGGGATACCAGTTGATGTCATTGTTGAGAGCAACCATGCGGTCTTTGAACTGGCTGGTGCGGATGTACCAGGTTGGGCGGGCATAGTAAAGCAGCGGCGTATCGCAACGCCAGCAGAAAGGATAGGTATGTGTATAGGTGCCAGATTTGAAGAGCAGGCCGCGGCGGTTGAGGTCTTCAGTGATGGCAGGGTCAGCGTCTTTTACAAACACCCCCGCCCAGGGGCGCACTGCAGGGATGAAAGTGCCATCTTCGGCAACTGTCATCAGCACAGGCAGGTCGTATTCGTTGGAAACATTCATGTCATCAGCGCCGAATGCCGGAGCAATATGGACCAACCCGGTGCCATCTTCCGTGGTGACGTAATTCGCGAGGACGACGTAATGCGCCGGTTTGTCGGGCGGCAGGAAGGTGAACAGCGGGCGATACTGCTTGCCTTTGAGGTGCTTGCCCTTAAATCTCTCGACTATGCGCAGTTTCTCGGGCTGATCAAAGACTTTGGTCAGCAGGGCTTCTGCCAGGATGAGCCGCTCGGTGCCGCCTTCGGGCATTTCGCGTTCGACCATGACGTATTCGATGTCCGGGTGGGCCGCAACGGCAACGTTGGCAGGCAGAGTCCAGGGTGTGGTGGTCCAGACGAGGAGTGAAACGCCGGGCTGATCGACCAGAGGCAGGCGGACATAGACCGATGGGTCAGTGGCATCGGCATAGCCCTGGGC
>JAGOFZ010000116.1 GCA_017996955.1 Longilinea sp. | reverse complement strand
AGTCGTCGGCGCCGAGTTCTAGCCCCAGGATTTTGTCGATATCTTCCTCGCGGGCGGTCAGCATTAGAATTGCCACAGAACTACCGGCTGCGCGCAGACGGCGGCAGACCTCAAAGCCATCCAACTCGGGCAGCATCACATCCAGCACAACCAGCGCTGGCTGGAGCTGATTGACTGCCTCCAATGCGGCACTGCCATCCGCCACCGATTGCACAGTGAAGCCCTCGCGCTCCAGATAGAGGCGAGCCAGGGCGACAATACTCGGTTCGTCATCCACCAGCAAAATCAGAGAGGATTTCATGGATTTATGAAAAGCGGAGGACCTATCCGCAGCAGCACTTTTCGTCAGTATCGGGTAAGATGGCAACCGCCTCAATTTCTACGGCTGCGCCCTTGGGCAACGCAGCCACCTGAAAAGCGGAGCGGGCAGGGGGATTCTCGGTAAAGTATTCAGCATAAATGGCATTCATGCGTGCAAAGTCAGCAATATCTCGCAGGAAGACTGTGGTTTTGACAATATCCTTAAGATCTGCGCCGCCAGCCTGGAGCACAGCCCGCAAATTGGCAAATACCTGACGGGTTTCAGCCTCAATGCCGCCCTCGACAATATTGCCGGTGGCAGGATCAATGCCGATTTGCCCGGATGTGAAAAGGAAGTGCCCGGCAACAACGCCAATCGAATATGGGCCAAGGGCTTTAGGTGCACGATCGGATTGTAGGGCTTTGCGTTCACAGCAGCTCATGATGTCCTCCATAACAAGAATGTTGCGTTTAAAGTATCTGAGTGCGAACTGCCGTGAAGCAATCCGCACTCAGAATTATACCCTACCCGGATTAATAGTGAAGGGCTTCGGACTTTTCGGATAGGCGCTTGCGGAAGATCCAGTAAGACCAGCCCTGGTAAGCCAGGACAACTGGCACCAGAATGAGCGCGATAATGCTCATGGCCTTGAGCGTAGCAGGGCCAGAAGCGGCGGTGTAGATTGTCAGACTGAAGGCCGGATCGAGGCTGGAGACCAGCACACGCGGGAAGAGCGAGACAAAGATTGTGACAACCGAGAGCAAAATGGTGATGACCATTGCGATGAAGGCGGTACCATCGCGCTTCTGGCGCACCATCAGGCCGGCCACCAGCATGGCGACCACTGCCAGCACAGCCAGCACAATCACTAACACAGGCGGAACCTGCAAGCCAGCGAGAATGTCCGTCAGACCGAGTGACAGACCCACAAACAGCGCCAGGGCAATCAATGCAGGGAGCCACAGGCGGGATGCCCAGCGCCGGGCGTCAGAAGAAAGAGGCTCGGTGGTTTTAAGCGAAAGGAAGATGGCGCCATGGAATGTAATCATCAGCAGGGAGACCACGCCGCCCAGCAGGGCCAGCGGCGGGACCAGGTCGAAGAATGTGCCAACAAAGATTTTGCTGGCATCCACGGGAACGCCCAGGATAAAATCTGCAAAGGCCACACCCCAGAGCAGCGCTGGGAGGAGACTGCCGACAAAAATCGCCCAGTCCCACAGGCTGCGCCATTTGGGGTTTTCGTCTTTACTGCGAAATTCCAGGGCGGCGCCACGCAGGATGAGGCCAATGAGGATCAGGAAGAGCGGCAGATAGAAGCCGCTGAAGACGGTTGCATACCAGTGGGGAAAAGCCGCGAACATGGCTCCACCAGCCGTCAAAAGCCAGACCTCGTTGCCATCCCAGTGGGGTCCGATGGTGTTAATCACCACCCGGCGGCGGATATCGGTTTTGGCGATGAAGGGCAGCAAGATGCCAACGCCCATGTCAAAGCCTTCAAGGACAAAGTAGCCAATGAACAGCACGGCAATCAAGATAAACCAGACGATATTCAGATCCATGATTGATACTCCTCTTGGTGAACCCTAGTGCCGGGCAGTATGGTGAGCAGGAACAGTTTTGGCGTATTTCGCCAGCAAATAGACATCCGCGGCCATCAGCAAGGCGTAGATCAGCGTGAAGCCAATCAGGCTGGTGAGAACCATCCCTGAGGTCAGGTTGGGTGAAACTGCCTGAGAGAGCGTCAGTTGATCGTAAACCACCCAGGGCTGCCGGCCCATTTCAGTGAGCAGCCAGCCAAAGGTGTTGGCCAGGAAGGGCAAGGCAATTGCAAACGGGAAGATGGGTAAGAGTTTGGCGGGCACAGGTTTCTTGCGCCAGATCATAAAGACCAGATAGAGCGCCAGCACAATCATCAGGGTGCCGATGCCGACCATCAAACGGAAGGTCCAGAAGGTCATGGCAACCGGCGGGATGTAATTGCCAGGACCGTGTTTGGCTTCAAATTCTTTTTGAAGGTCGAGCATGCCTTTGACCTCGCCGGAGAAGCGGTTGTAAGAAAGGAAGCTCAACATGCCCGGGATACGCAGAGCAAACGTATTCTGCTGGGCGTTTTCATCGATGCCAGCAACCAGGGAGAAGGCGGCGGGATCTTCGGTATGCCACAGCGCTTCGGCAGCGGCCATTTTCATCGGTTGGGTGCGGACGGTATTTTGGCCTTGAGCGTGACCGATAACCGCAACGCCCAGAGAACCAATGAGCGCCACGATGGCGGCAAGCTTGAAGGAGTAGGTGAACATCTCGACATTTTGCTTGCGGATAAGGTGGTAGGCGCTGATGCCCAGCATAAAAAATGCGCCCGTGGAAATGCCACCGAGGAGGACGTGTGGGAACTGATACCAGACGTTGGGGTTGGTCAGCAGGGCCCAGAAATTGACCAGGACCAGGCGGCCGTTTTCTTCAACAAAGCCGGTGGGCTGCTGCATGAAGGAGTTGGCGATCAGAATCCACAGGGCCGAGAGCATGGATGAGATGGAAACCAGCCAGATGGCGGCTAAATGCATTTTCTTGGAGAGCTTTTCCCAGCCGAAAATCCAGAGGCCCAGGAAGGTGGATTCGATGAAGAAGGCCAGAAGCGCCTCGATGGCCAGGGGAGCGCCAAAAATGTCACCAACATAGCGTGAGTATTCGGACCAGTTCATGCCAAACTGAAATTCCTGGACGATACCAGTGACCACACCCATCGCAAAGTTGATTACAAAGAGTTTGCCCCAAAACTGGGTTTGACGTTTATGGGCTTCCTGTCCGGTGCGGACATAGCGGGTTTCTAAAATGGCAACCAGCAAGCCCAATCCCAGCGTCAGCGGCACAAAAAAGAAGTGATAGACGGTGGTGATGGCAAACTGCCAACGCGATAGAATCAGGGTCAACTCATCCATAGATGCGCTCCTATTATCCAAACGATTGAATCAGGGATGGTTAATTTTACCTGTAAACCGATGAATTTGACAAATAAAATCAGGTCAGTTTTCCCGGCGTATAAGGTTTTAATGCCGGGCTTGGTGCATTGCCAGGATAATGTCCATGAACCGTTCGGTCCAAAGCGAGCGGAGGTAATGCGTTTCAATGGCCTGGCGACCCGAAACGCCCATGCTCTGCGCTAACTGGCGGTTATCTGCCAGGTTTCCCACAGCACTCGCCAGCGCAAATGAGTCGCCGGGAGGGACAAAAATGCCCGCCTGAGCCTCCTCTACCACCTGGCGGATGACGCCGTCAATGGCAAGGATGACCGGGCGCCCGGCAGCCATATAGTCAAAAACCTTGTTAGGATAGGTGGTGCGATACATCGCAATCGGTTTGAGGATGGCAATGCAGGCATCGGCCGCGGCTAAAACCTCAGCCATTTGATTTTTTGAAGCCGGGGGGGCGAAAATCACATTGGGTAGATCCATATCAATAGCCTGTTGTTGGAGGTTAGCCTTTTCTTTGCCATCGCCCACAAAGGCAAAAACAATATCTGACCGTTGACGGAGGTGATTGGCCGCCTGAAGGACAATGCCCAGATCGTTTGAAAGACCATGAGCACCAGCATAGAGCACCACGAATTTATCGCCAAGGTTGAATTCGCTGCGAAAAGTTGTTCCGCGCGCTTCCGGGGTGAACATGGCGGGATCGGCCCCATTGGCAATTAAGTCCACCTGCCGGGCGCCGCGAGACGTGACGTGTTGAATAAAGCCGGGCGAATTGACAATGATCCGGTCGGCGTGCGAATAGAGAAACCGTTCCAGCCACTCAGACAGATGGATGAGAGTTTTGTTTTTCAAAACACCAACTGCGATGGCGAACGCGGGCCAGAGATCACGAATTTCAAAGAGGAAGGGAACTCGTTTCAGGCGGGAGAGGAACCAGGCAGTCCAACCCTGAAAAATTGGCGGCGATGTGCCCCAGATCAGATCAACGCCGCGAACCCCCAGGCCAACCCAGAAGGACGAGAACATAAAACTGAGAAAACTGAACACACGATAGACGAAGTTGCGATGAATGGAAGGCAAGGTGTAGGTACGCAGGATGGTGACGCCGGGAAAGGGTTCTTCGCGCGTCAGCCAGGCCGGGCGGCTGCCTGCGGAGCCGGTAAGATAGCTGACCGGGCTGGCGATGATGGTGACACGATGCCCCTGCCGGGCAAGCTGCTGCGCCATTTCGATATGCCGGGTACCGCCAGCTTCGTCCAGAGCAGCAAAGGCCTGATGAATCAGCAAGATGTGCATGGAGGCTATTGTATCTTATTTTAAGACATGGCACCAATTCAAAAGCCCTAATGGCTACACGAAATGCAGAAACGACTGAGCAGTCGAATTGGCGGCGCAGCCTGAGTAAGTGCGACAACAGAGAGCGCCGGGCGTTTCTCGGCATAATGCCAGGACGCCCAGCCGCGGAGTGGATGCCCGGGCGGGTCGCCAATCATGACTTCACCAGCGCGAACAATTTGAATTTTCAGGGGTGTATCGGCAGTTATTGATAAATTGATGGTCTTGTCAGGAAGCTGAACCCGGATTTGTCCATCAGAAAGGTCCAAATCGCCGTCTGGCAGAAGCCAGTGAAGCTGAATTTGATGCTCCCCGGCCCTGTCTGGCGAGAGCGGCTCCACCCAGTCTTCAATTTCCCAGATATCGCCGGGCAGGGAGCGCATCTGGCGACGATGCCGCAATCCAAGAGCAGCATAGCCATTGTGACTGGCCTCAAGACAGGTTGGCGAGAGCCGGCGCGCGGCTGCCTGAGCCCAGTTTGACCAGCGAAAAAGGCCCACCCGCTTCATCTGATCGCGGCCAGCTACCGTCAGGGTGTTATGAATAAACGAACCAGCCAGGGCATTATCCCAGGGAGGATCGGCGTTGTACTGGTAGGTGCCGGCATCCAGGGTGATATTTTGGCCGCTGTGCCAGATATCCACGTGGAGCTGGTCGGCATGGGCGGGACGGCTGGTAAAACACACAGCCCGCAGCGAGGCCCACCCCTGCTCATTGTTGAGTCGCAGCACTGCAGGTAATTCCAGCGGCAGGGGGATGTGCTCGACTTCAGAATGGCTTGGCAGAAGTCCCAACCAGAGAGAGAGTTCATCCCAGGGGCCCGGGGGCAGGCAGGGCTGGCCCAGGAAAGCCCGGGCAGAGGCCTGGGCAACCGGGCGGAAATCTTGATAGCCGCCAGAAGAAAGCGGCAGGATGTTGGCACCATCGTTATGGCCGAGATTTGGAACCTGACCCGAATCAAGATCAAGCTGCGCAAGGAGCCAACGGGTGGCTGCCGCCAGGCGTTCCCGCACGGGGCCGGGCCAGGTCAGATCCAGGGGGCGAAGGGCAACCTGAGCCCACAGTGCAA
>JAGOFZ010000115.1 GCA_017996955.1 Longilinea sp. | reverse complement strand
AGCGCGCCATCCAGAATCACGGTCTTGAACAGGTCGCTCTTTGGCATTCCGGGCAGGTAAAAGCCCAGCTTGCCCGGCTGCGCGCCCAGTTCGCAAACCACATCTTCGCCGTGCACATAATCAATCTTCTCGGCGGCGCCGTTTTTCAGCCAGCCGTCTAAAAAGACCTGCAGTGTGCCAACGGGCAGGTTGGATGTCGGCTTGGTGATCCAGGCAACCTGGTATCCCGCGCTCGAGATCACGCCGACCGCCTGCTCAACGCCTTGCTGCCCATCCACAACCTCAACCATTTCAGCCGCGCTCTTGCAGCTCTGGAAGTGAATGGCCCCACCGTAAAAAGCGGTCATTGCCTCAACCACATTCTGCTTCACGCCGAACAACACCCGATGAATCGGTTCAAATTCCAACCCCTCATCATGGACATTCTCAATCTCCACCAGGGCATAGCGCGCCGGGTGATTCATGCCAACGGTGGGCTTCAATTTTTCCCAGATGGCTTTCGCCGTCGCCAGCGAGTGATTGCCGTCGCCCATGGCAAACAGCAGCACGCCCTTGTCGGCTCCCACGCCGTAGCGCTGGGCAAATTTCTGCGGGTCAGCCAGCTTTTCCAGCGCGCCAACCACCTGCTTCTCAATAGCCAGGTCCGTCACCCGGTACCCGCGCAGGTGACCACTGCCCAGCATCAGTTCAAAATCATAAACCGGCGCAAGGTGATCGCGCTGTGCCGCCACCGGCTCGATGACCGTCTTCTCTGGATCGTCAATCAGTACCAGAATATGCGGCAGTTCCAGCGCCGCACCCTGGCGAATCCGCACCCGTGGCGGGATCCGTTCCAAAATCGTGCCCTCAGTCGCCCGGATGAGCGTCTGCGAGCCTTTGTTGTAATCATATCGTTCCAAATCCAGCGCCAGCATCAAACCGCGGCGTGTCCGCCCTTCAACGGTTCGCTCAACGTAAATCAGCCCTTCATAAGCCGTCAGCAGATCTTTCGCCAGGTAGGCCTGCATCGCCTGCTGTGTGCTTTCAATCCGCCGGGGTTCTTCTGGCGTTTCCAGATAAACTTCCGGCAGCGTCAGCCGAAATGTTGATGGCGCACTGCCGACAATATCTTCGACCTGCTGCCAGTATTCTGGCTGCGAGGTGAACTGGTCGCAGGCAATCACAGCCCATTTGGTCAGGTCTGTGCCGGGTTTTGGCAGCAGAATATCAGCAATCTGGATGCCAATTTCAGGGTAATTACGCATGGATTGAGCCTCCCAATAAGTGATATGCTTACAGCGTATTTTACCCTAAATCAAAACCTTAAGGCGTCTTATCCAGCAGCGCAATCATTTCTGCAATCATGTTGGCCTGCCGCGCCCGACTGTCGGGATCAAGGTCCATTTCGGTCAGGCAGGCGGCCGTATAATCTTGCAGAAAAGTCCGGCTTGTGGCCTGCACCGCCGCGTGAATTGCCGTCAGTTGCTGCATAATTTCCCGGCAGTCTCGCTCTTCATTTAGCATTGCCTGTACCCCGCGCACCTGGCCTTCAATTCGCCGCAGTCGCTGAACTAACCGGGTCTTGGTTTCTGTATCCTGAATTTTCATTGGAATATTCCTTGTGTTTTACCGGCTCACGGCCGGCGGGGGATTAGCCCGCTCAGCCAAACCCGCCGTGCGAGCCGCAGCTGCTCTCGCCGCTGCTGGCCCCGCTTGTCCCGCCGCCAAAAGCAGCCGCCATTGAGACTTTCTTCTTCGTATCCGTACTGGCGCACTTGGGGCATACCGGGCTCAAATCCACCTCGGAAAACCGCACCATCTTCTCAAACGTCTCGCCGCATTGATTGCACCGATATTCATACAGGGGCATCTAAACTCACCTCTCCAATAGTTATATACTCCCCCCTAGTATAGCATATCGCAAACCCTCGTCAAGGTTTTGCGCCGGCTACTCGCAGATTGGTTGTATAAACTCATCCGCGGCCCAGATTTTATAAGCCGCACGTGCCAATTTCTCGTGGGTCGTATGCCAGCGTGGCACCGCACCGATATCCCAATACTGCAGCCCCAGCCCTTCATGCGAGAGAGCCAATTGACCACCAATGACATCGCACAAATGCACAATTGAAAGCGTGGTGTGGGGGCCATATTGGGCGCTCGGTTTTCGCGTGAACACGCCCACCAGCCGGTTAATTTGAACTTCCAGCCCGGTCTCCTCGCGCACCTCTCGAATAATCCCCTCAACGGGGGTTTCATTGGGCTCAACAAACCCGCACGGCAGGCACCAGCCGCTGCCATCCGCTCGGTCCATCAATAAAATCTCTCCCCGGCTATTAAAAATAGCCGCGTCAGTACCCACCTTGGGTGTGATGGTTCCAATTTCACCCAGAAACTGCTTTTTGATCTCTGTAGTTGGCATCTCTAATGCTTCACTGTATGTTTCGCAGGCCAGGTCCATCAATCGCTCATACCGCTCCCGGTCAAACGGGTTGGCGGCATAGT
Organism: Longilinea sp.; assembly: GCA_017996955.1. Lineage (GTDB taxonomy): Bacteria > Chloroflexota > Anaerolineae > Anaerolineales > Anaerolineaceae > JAGOFZ01. The sequence continues at coordinate 3,336 of JAGOFZ010000115.1, read as the reverse complement.
GCAGTCCGTCTCGCGCAATCGCTTGCAATCTGTCTAAAAGCGTAAAAATATCCATGCTTATCCTGTTGAAAAATAAACCAGGTGTGCCCTGGAGAACACACCTGGCTCTGTTTATCGGTATTGGCCCAGCGCCATTAATACGACGAATTGGAGTGCGAAATCTCCAGCCCGTTCACCCGCATGAATGCCGGCACAATCATGGCCGTGGGGTTGCGTGCCCCATAGCTGCTTGACTGGTTGCTGACCACCTGAGTTTTGGATATCCAGGCCACTTTGTCGCCAAAAATATCCAGCAGACTTTGCGTGACGCGCACATTGTAAGGCACGACAATCGAGCCGTCTTTCTTCAGCAGCAGCGCCCCAAACCGGGAACTGCCCGTGAACAGGCCCCGTGACGGGTTGACCAGGTTCATATAATGCAGGAAGGGAATGTACAGGATATCCTTGTCGCGCGGCATGGCTGACAGCTCTGCCAGTGTACTGACATCCATCGTTCCACCGTTGATCACCAGACTCTTGTGCATCACCGTATGCCCGGTTGGTTGCGCGCCAAATTCATCGGCATCGTCCTGATACCAGGTAAAGCCCTTGAAGACGCCATTCACCACCAGCGGGAATGACTTGCGCGGCATGCCCATAATATCCCGCCGGAAGGGGTAGGTTTCTCGCCGGGTGGGGTCATCCGTCAGGCTGAACTGTTCTGAAAATACTTTGGTTCCAATCTGGGCTTCACTCAGGAACGAGTAACCTCGTTTCATCGTGCCGCCATTGAAGCCAACGTAGTTCATAAAGTTCATCAAATCTGCAATTGCTGCCGAGCCAAACACAATATCGTAGCTTCCCACGGGCAGCTGCTGCGGCGCATCATGCTGATACCGATCCAGCAGGAAGCTCAGATCGCTGCGAACAGATTTCGGATTCAGGTCACTTTTTTGTTGAGCCGAGCGCTCGGCAATCACTTCCCACTTTAGCTTGGTGTGTGACAGCACCACGCTGATCTGTGCATCTGAGGTCACAAAGTACTGGGCGTGCTCTGACCGGGTATTGATCTGCGCAGTAACATTCGTCCCGTTTGAGAAAATACCGCCCAGCTTGATATCTTCCGTTTCCAATCCATCACAGGCTGCATTGAAGTACGCCAGGCGCGCTTCGTTGCTCAGCTTTGCCAGCTCCGCATCGTAGGCGCTTTCATCAATGAAGGTCTCAGTGTACTGCGGGATGGTCGGCTCGTAGTTCAGCGGTTGGGCATGTTTCACCATTTCAGCCGCAATGTCCACCCCTTGCTTCATCTCTTCCAGCTTGCCCAGGTGCGTAATCAGTTCGTAACTGGCACGCTTCCGACCCTCATAAGCCGTAATCTCCAGCCGGATAAGATGTTCATTGGTATTCAGCGAGATCGCCGAATTGGCAAACCGCATCAAGTAGCTGTCTTCTTCGTGATAGAAGAACGTGGCGGTGACGTTTTTCGAGATCGCATAGGCGCGCAGTTCGCGCAGGGTTTGCAGAATTTTCTCCTTCACGGTTACTCTCCAATTCTCACATTGTCAAATCGGCAGACCGGCACGCCATGCCCCAGCTGCATAATTTGATTGGGTTGACCCTTGCCGCAGTTATCCACATAACGCACTTCCCAGGTGGATTGATCGCCCACCGCAGACAGCGAATTGTAGAATTTGAGCGTCTCACCCCGGTAGGTAGAGTTCTTCACCACCCGGGTCACCTTGCCGTCATCCACCAGCCAGCCAATCTCGGTTGCAAAGTGGAACTGCTCGCGGTTCGAGCCGATGGACCAGCTCTTTTCACCATCCAGGATGATCCCGCGCTCGGTGTTGCGGACGATATCATCCAGCGTGCCGTCTTCGCCCGGATCAATATTGATGTTGGTCATGCGCTCAATCGGCACCCGGTAGAAGGCTGTCGCCCGGTTGGCGCCGCTGCTGCCATCAAAAATCTGCTTCCGTGCTTTGGCATTGGCTTCTTCCACCATCTGCCGCCCGGTGATTGCGCCCACCAGAATACCCTTGTCAATCAATAAATTATTCTGGGCGGGCACGCCATCATCATCGTAGCCAAAGCTGCCCGGACTGTTGGTCAGGGTGGCATCGGCGCGGGCGGTCAGCTTGGGCGAACCGTAGCGCAGCTTGCCAAAGTCGTCCAGCGTCACAAACGAGCCGCCCGCAAACGCCAGCTCGTAGCCCAGAATCCGATCCAGCTCCAGCGCGTGACCAATGGTCTCGTGCGTCTGCAGGAACATGATCCCTGGCAGCAAAATTACCGAGCGGTCTTCCTTGGGGCAACTTTCTGCCGCCAGCACCTCGTTCAGTTCCCGCACAATTCGGTCTGCGTTCTCACTGAACATCTGCATATCCACGGTTTCCCAGCCGCGGGTGGTGCCCATTCGGCTTGGGCTGAACTTGCGCACCTGCGATACGCCGTCTGGGTCCACGCCCATCACCTGGATTTCTGGGAAGACCTCAATGATATTCTTCTCAATTTCGCTGCCTTCAGAGTCAAAGAAAACAATCTGTTTACGCACAAAGGTCAGCGCGCAGATCCGCTGCATCACGCCCGGGCGGTTCAACTTCTCATCCATGACCTGCATAAACGCAATTTTATCGGTCAGCGGCACCCCAAACGGATCAATACGGTTGGGGCTGTTGAAACTGGCCTGAATGGCATCCTTCTCTGCCAGCCGCACCGGAAAACTGACCCGCTGGGCGGCAATTCGGGCATTGCTGAGTGCCTGATCAAACAGCGCGCTCAGGTTGCTCAAATCTGAAGAAGCCGAAAAGCCCCATGCCCCGCGGTACAGCACCCGAATGCCCAGCCCGCTCTGCCGCGATGCTGCAGCATTCTTCAAGTTGCCGTTCCACATCACCAGTTCGCTGGTTTCCTCAACCGGGTACCAGCGCACATCGGCATACGTCGCGCCAGCTTGCTTCAATCGTTCAATTTGCGCTTGTAACTGTTTCTGCATCAGCCCCTCCTTTAGGGGTTTCATTGGGTTGAATGGTGGATAAAAATGGGAATTGCGCTTGCGCGCCAGATATTTAATAAGATCCCAAATTCACTGCCTTCTTGGGATTGGAAACGAATAAATTATAGCATCATTTCAATTCGGGCTGACGCAAAAATACCGCCCGGATGCGCACCTATCCAAAATCCACCCGCGGCCGATACTGCAGTGCCTCTGCCAGATGGACGGGCAGAATCACCTCACTGCTGGCCAGGTCTGCAATCGTCCTCGCCAGCTTGAGAATCCGGTGATACGCCCGCGCCGATAATTCCAGTTGCTGCATGGCCGATTTCATCAGGCTGCGCCCGGTATCATCCAGC
>JAGOFZ010000114.1 GCA_017996955.1 Longilinea sp. | reverse complement strand
GAAGACTGGATGACTGAACTGAGCACAGAAGAACTGCGTGATCTGGTTGCGCTGCGGATTTCATAGCCCGATACGAGAGAGATACTGTCATGTCCTGGTATAACAACAACAACGATAATGACGATGAACGCCCAAATGGCATGAGCCCACGCCGGGCACGGGGGGGCATTCAAGCTCGCAGCCAGCGCGGTGATTTTGCCCGCAACTGGTGGGCACGGCGCTGGATCTCGGCGATGGAGCGGTTGGTGGACGTACGCCGGCTGGCGCGTGGTCGGCATTATGCGCGAAGCGGACAAGTGCTTTCAATGGAGGAAGCGCAGGGTGGCATACAGGCTCGCGTTCAGGGGTCGCGGCCCAGCCCTTACCGGGTTTCCATTCGGATCACACCCCTTAAACCGGATCAATGGGAGAAGGTACTGGACGAACTGGCAGAGCAGGCCATTTTTGCCGCTCAGCTCCTGGCAGGCGAGATGCCGGCGGATATTGAGCAGGTTTTCTCGGCGGCGGGGGTCAGCCTGTTTCCGGACCGGCTGGCAGATTTACAGACTGAGTGCACCTGCCCCGATTGGGCCAACCCCTGCAAGCATGTGGCGGCAACGCATTATATCCTCGGTGAGCGGTTTGACGAAGACCCGTTTCTAATCCTCCGGCTGCGCGGCAGAACCCAGGATCAGATTCTTGCAGCGCTGCGGGAGCGGCGCGCCGGGGCAAGCACCACTCTGGCGGGAGAAGAACATCACCCTTACCTACCGGCAGATAATATTCCAACCCTGGAGGAAGAACTGCCAAACTTCTGGGAAATTGGCAGTGCCATGCAGGGGTTTGCGGTGCAGGTACGCCCGCCCACACTGCCGCAGCCAGTGCTGCAGCGGCTGGGAGAGCCCGATGTGAACAGCCCCATCCGATTGCGCGAACAGCTGCAGGAAACCTACGAAGCCATCAGCGCAGCAGCCATCAGCCTGGCATTTGGCGATTTTGGCCCGGGTGAATCGGGCGAAGAAAATGCTTGACAAGCGCGCAACATCACGATAGAATTGGCGAACCTTGCCGAGATAGCTCAGTTGGTAGAGCACGCGACTGAAAATCGCGGAGTCGTCAGTCCGAGTCTGACTCTCGGCACAGGACTTTTAAAGAGACCGTCGGGCAGTTTCAAAGCTGCCCGACGGTTTTATTTTGGATGAAAAGCGTTGAGATCAATCAACCGTTCTGGAGCTGGTCCAGCACGGTCTGATACTGCTCGACATTGTCCGGGTGCAGGGCAATAATGGCGCGCACCATGGTAATGGCCCCCAGGCGGTTGCCAGAGGCATGCAGCATATCGGCCATGGAGTCCATTTCAGCAATGGCGGCAGGTTTGTCTTCGTTGCGGAGATGGAGATCGGCCAGGCGCTTGCGAATTTCGATCTGGTCGGGTAATTCATCGCGCAGTTGAGAGACAAAGGTGATGGCATCGGTGCGTTTGCTGGAATTTTCCAGCAGGCTCAAATAGCCGTCCAGTTCAGTCAGGGCGGCAGATTCCTGGCCGAGGCGGAAATTGAGGGCAATCAACTGGCGGCGCGGTTCGGATGCCTCGGGCTGCAGGGTGCGCAATTGCTCAAAAATGCGGGCAGCCTGACGCAGGTCCAGGCGCTGCATGTCAATATCGGCCACGCGGGTCAGAATGTCCACCGACCATTTGCGCGGATTTGAAGAACGCTGGGTCAGACGCAGTGCAGACTGGTAGGTCTGGCGAGTCATGTCCAGTTCGGCGAGACTGTTATAAATCTCAGCCAGGTCAATGTACTGTTGGATGGCTTCATCCACCCGGCCCTGGGCCGTCAGCAATTCAATGAGACGGCCACGGATGGACAGATCCATGGGGGCCATCTGGGTAACGCGGGAGAGCAGACGGATGGCCGCCGAAGCATCCCCGCGCAGGCTGTACAGTTGAGCCACCAGCATAAATTTTTCCACGGCGTCTTGCACCCGACCTTCTTTGATCAGCAATTCGCCAATCTGCACATGGAGAGGCATGTAGGTCGGCGCAAAGCGCAGAGCATAAAAAGCTTCTTCCATGGCGGATTGAATTTTGCCCTGATCGGAAAGCTGACGGACGCGCGCCAGGGCTTCGATCACCTGACCGGAACGGGACTCGAGCAGCATTTCAGCCAGCGGCATGGGCGGGCTGCCGGCAGGCTGCGGCGGCAGTTGGGCGCGGGCTGTGCGCAGGAATTTTCGCCAGTCGTCACGGTCCAACTGCTTGAGAACCGTCTCGCAGATAGTGGTCAATTCAGCGGTATCGGTCTTTTGAGACTGAGTTTCGACAATGGTTTCGTAAAGCTGGCCTACCTCATCTGCCTGTTCGGGCAGAACGGTTTCCATATCTGCCAGGCGGAGGGCTTGCAGGTAATGTGCCACAGCCTGAGGAAGATTTTCGGTCGCCTGGTAGATCTGCCCCAGAAGAAAATTGGCAGCCAGGGCGAAATCGGGGTTGCGAACTGCCTTTTGAAGATATTTTAAGGCGCGCTGGGGGTCATCGGGGATCAGGGTCATGCCCAGGTCAAAATAGACAGCATGGTGGCTGAGGCCAATATCGACTGCTTTTTGCAGTTCAGCAGCGGCCTGGGCATCTTGACCGTTGGTCTGTGATTCAATCGCCTGACTGAGATGCAGGAGGGTACGGGTCTGGTCGGTTTGATCCATCGTCAAGCCGCCTGTGCCGCGCGTCAAGGAGCCAAAGCCGCGGCGCTGGCTCTGCACTTCATTTTGAGCCATTGATTCGGACTGCTCAAAGAGCAGTGCAGCAATCTGAACAAGCGCACGTTTGCGGGCTTCGGCGACGGGGGTCATCAAAGGTTCATCGGCCGCGGGGGCCAGCGTGTTTTGACGGGCCGCAGCCATCCGCATGGGAGCGGTGCCACCGCGCGGCCGGGGGGGCGGAGGCAGCATCTGCCCGGTGCGGAGCATGGCAACCGCCTGATTGACCTCCGGGCTTTCGGGGGCAAGCTGGAGGGCGCGGGTGATGGCCTGGGCAGCATTGGCTACGCTGCCGGAGCGCTGCAAGAGACTGGCAAGCGCCAGATATTCTGCAGCGGCTTCGGGTTTGCGGCCAAATTTTTCATAGACAACTGCCAGACGACTGCGCGCCGTGGCATTTTCGGGCTGAAGGCTCAGGACCTGGGTCCAATTTTGGAGAGCTTTTTCTACTTCCCGCGCTTTAAGGAAAAGGTCGGCAGCCTGGAGGCTGGCTTTAATGGCTTCTGCCAGCCGCCCCATGCGCTCGTAAATTCGGGCCATTTTCTCAACTGGGATGGGGTCTTCGGGGCTGCGGAAGGAAGCCTGTTGATAAGCACTGAGGGCGCCTTCAAAATCCTGCATTTCAAATAATGCCAGCGCCAAACTGGTGAGCGCTTGAACATTGTCGGGCATTAAATCTAACGCTTGCCGGTAATACTGCGCGGCGTGTTCCCAGTCCTGATCCCAGGCGGAGTCGTGGCCTAAATTCATCGCTTTTTGAAATGCTTCAGGATCGCCCATCTTCTGGCCTTCCTTATGAGGAGTGTAGGACTTGCATATCGCCCCAGTTCTGCCCCCAGCGTGCTTCGGTGGTCAAGGGGATAACCAGTGCATAAGCATCTTCCATGACCTGCTGGACCACCCGGGCGGTGGCTTTCAACTCATCTGCGGGACACTCCAGCACCAGTTCGTCGTGCACCTGGAGCAGGATGTTGGCGTGCAGTCCAGCCGCCGTCAGAGCAGACGGCAGATGAATCATGGCTAGCTTCATTATATCAGCAGCCGTGCCCTGAATGGGAGCATTAATGGCTTCGCGTTCTTCACGGTTACGCTGATTGGCATCAGTAAGGGTTTGGAGATTGGGGAAATAACGCCGCCGCCCCAGCAAGGTTTCGACATAACCACGCTGAGAGGCCTGACGGCGAAGGCCATCGAGGAAATTTTTGACGCCGGGGAATCGCTCAAAATAGGCGCGGACAAAATTTTCAGATTCTGCCAGGGTCAGTCCGGTGGTGCGGCTCAATCCAAAAGCGCTCATGCCGTAAATCAGGCCAAAATTGATCGCTTTGGCATGGCGGCGCTGCTCTTTGGTGACCTCTGCCAGGGGAACCTGATAGATGGCGGCTGCCGTGGTGGCGTGAATATCCTGCCCGGCACGGAAGGCAGCCAGCATGGCTTCATCCCCTGCCATGGCAGCAACAATGCGCAGTTCAATTTGAGAATAATCCACCGAGAGCAGAACATTGCCGGGGTCAGATACGAAAGCAGCCCGGACTTTACGTCCCAGTTCGGTGCGCGTGGGGATGTTTTGCAAATTGGGATTGGAGGAGGAAAGCCGGCCAGTGACCGCGGCGGTTTGACTATACGAAGTGTGCACGCGCCCGGTACGTGGATTCACCTGCTTTGGCAGGGCCTCCAGGTAGGTTGAGCGGAGCTTGGCAAGTTCGCGGTATTCCAGGATCCAATCCACCACCGGGTGACGGCCGCGCAGCTCCTCAAGCACATCTGCCGAGGTGGAATAATGGCCGCTGGCGGTCTTCTTGCGGCGATCTGGCGGCTCGAGATGCAGCGTTTCAAAGAGGACTTTGGAGAGTTGCTGCGTGGAATTGAGATTAAAGGCATAGCCAACACTGCGCGAGATTTCACGTTCAATCTCGCCCATGCGGGTTTGCAATTCCACTGACATTTTTTCCAGGAAGGTTGCATCCAGGGCAATGCCGGCGCGTTCCATCATCACCAGAACAGCGACCAGGGGCATTTCAATGGTTTGGAACAGGGACGTGGCAGAAAACTCATCCAGGCGGGATTGGAGCAGCGGGCGCAAACGCAGCGGCACTTCGGCATCGGCCGCGGCGTAGGGCGCTACCTGCTCCACAGGAACATCCGCCATGCTGATCTGGTTTTTACCCGAGCCGATCAGTTCCTCAATGTGGGTCATGGATTGGCCCAGATAATCGTAAGCCATATCTTTGAGGCCCAGGGCGCGCGAGGATGGATTGACAACCCATTCAGCCAGGAGGGTGTCAAAGCTCAGAGGGCTGACCAGAAGGCCATGTTCAGCCAGGACAATCACGTCATACTTCAGATGATGGCCCATTTTGGGTTTGGCGGGATCGGTTAATGTCGGGCGCAGGGCAGTCAGAACCTGCTCCAAAGGCAGTTGGTTGTCGTCTTGATGGTGGCCCAACGGGATATAATAACCCTCGCCGGGTTGAACCGCCAGGGAGATGCCAACCAGGTCTGCCAGCATGGGGTCAATGGAGGTAGTTTCGGTGTCCAGCGAAATCCATTCGGCGCCAGACAGGGCTTTGACCAACTCATCAAGATCGGCAGGGGTACGGACGATATGAACATTGAGGCTGGTGGGCGTGGGGGCTCCGATGCGCTGCACGGGTTCGCCAAACAGCGAAAGCTGCTGCCCGGCGGCAGGGGCGTCTGCCGGCGCCAGAGCCCGCAGGCGGTTAATCAGCGAGCGAAATTCAAATTCGCGGAAGATGGCTTCGGCGGCGACCAGATCCAGCCGGGTGGTGTGGGCCTGCTCCAGATCAATGGATACAGGGACATCGGTGCGGATGGTTGCCAGATTACGGCTGAGATAGGCAAGGTCACGCCCGGATTCGAGTTTATTGCGCACCCGGTCGGGGATTTCGGCAAGGTTTTCGTAAATGGTATCCAGGGTTTCGTACTGTGCAAGAAGCGCGGTGGCGGTCTTTTCGCCAACACCCGGCACGCCGGGGATGTTATCCGATTTGTCGCCGACCAGGGCTTTGTAATCCACCACCTGATCGGGGCGGACGCCCAAGGAATCGACAACCAGTTCGGCGGTAAAATCGCGCGACTCAGACATTT
>JAGOFZ010000113.1 GCA_017996955.1 Longilinea sp. | reverse complement strand
CGTCAACAGACATGTTGGCAACTTTCTGCAGTTCAGCCAGTTTATCCACAGCCATTTTTTCAATATCATTGGCGCGCTTATCCAAGGCGCTCTGGCGCTTGTTAATCGCCTGCTCACGCAGTTCCATCCGCTCAGTGCGGTGGTCCAGCTCGGTGCGGCGTTTTTGGAGGCGCTCTTCCTCGTGAACAATTTCGCTGCGGCGGCGAGTCAATTCTGACTCAGCATCCTGCTGTAACCGCAGGGATTTGTCGCGGGCTTCCAACTCAATAGTTTTAGCCCGCTCGTTCGCAACCAGAACGATGTTGTCGGCTTTGTTTTGCTGTTCAACATAGAACTGCTGCTTGAAGTTATTAATTTTAGTGTTGGACAGGACATTGGCAATAATTACAGCAGCAATTATCGCCAACACGCCAACACCGGATAAGATATATCCCAGTACGTCCATTTTTAATTTTCCTCAATTTCCAGATCAGTATTTAGCGTTTCCAACGTATGATGACTGGCCCAGACCTGACGAACCACCTCGGCGGTCGTCTGATAATCAAATCCCCGGCGGCCCAAAAAGGCCGAAAGCCGGGTACGAAATGCCATCCAATCGAGATCCTGCAAGCGCCGGGCATAGCGCTCAGCGGCTTGCAAAGCCAGGGCGTTATCGTCCACGGACTCATCGAGCGCGTCATCAATCGCATCGGCAGCGATTCCCTTCTGGCGAAGCTCCAGAGCGAGCGCACGCCGTCCACGCGGGCGGAACGTTGAGCGGTTCTCAACCCAGAGACGGGCAAAAGCCGCGTCATCCAGCAAACGGTTTTCTTTGAGACGCTCAAGGGTGGCTTCGATCACAGTGGGATCAAAGCCGTGGCGTGTGAGCCGCTGCTGAATTTCGGCTGTGCTACGAGGACGGATAGCAATCAACTGCAGCGCTTTTTGATAGGCCACTTCATGGGTATCTTGAGCCTGCAGCGAGGTGATTTTTTCAGGGGTCAGGATCTGACCAATTTGCAGCCAGGCGGCAACAACTCTGGCCAAGCCAAAAGCAAAATCACCATCCAAGTACACATTGACCCGGTTGGGATTGCGTTTTTGAACTTTAAGCGCCGTTATTTTCTGATCCATGCGACCGTCATCTATCCGTCCCCCGGATAATGGTGGCTACAAGTCAAGTCACGTGGATGCTGGTAAAACTAACGAACCGATTCCTGTAAAAGACGCTGACTGAAGGAAATTAAGGCAGGTCCACCAGCGGAATAATCCGCCGATTCAAGGGTGGCTGCTGGATTGATGCATTTAATGCCGATAGTGTCGTCATTTTGCGAGAAATGTCCTTCAGCTTTGCAATCTGATCACCTGAACAAGGATCATCAGACTGTTGCAACTCCCTTGCGGGAGATAACTATGCCCAACAAACACGGATTGACTTCTAGCTCCAACGCTCTTCTGAGCGTCCAGGGAAGCTGTGAAACAATCTTGAAACATATTATACATGATTTTCATAAAAGGGCAAACCAAAATAAAGGGTTATTGCCCAGGTTTTTATGATGCTATCTGGCGGTTTTGCAGATGCCAGAGATGGGCGTAGAGGCCGTCGGCTGCAATCAAATCGGCGTGGCGGCCGCGTTCCATGACGATGCCGGCATCAAGAGCGATGATTTCATCAAGAGCGTCCAGCCCAATCAGGCGGTGTGTAATCCAAATCACGGTATGACCGGCAGAAAGCGCCAGCAGAGTCTGGATGAGCGCCTGCTCGGTCAGAGCATCCAGATTGGCAGTGGGTTCGTCCAATATCCAGATGGGGGCATTCTGCAAAAGCAGGCGTGCCAGTGCAAGCCGCTGGCGCTCACCAGCGCTCATCTGATGGCCCTGCTCACCCAGCCAGGTGTCCAATCCATTGGGCAGAGCAGAAAACCACTCGGAGAGTTGAACGTGGGTTAAGACTGATATCAGTTCGGCGTCGGCGGCGGCAGGTTGAGCCAGGCAAAGGTTCTCTCTAAGGGTAGCGGTGAAAACCATGGTATGCGGGGAAATGACACCGATTCTCTTCCGGCTGTCTGATAGGCTGTAACTGCTCAAAGGTTGGCCGCCCAGCAATATCTGCCCGGGGATGTGGGGCCAAAACCGCAACAGGAGATTGGACAAGGTGGATTTTCCGGCGCCGCTGGGGCCGACAATGGCAATGCGCCGCCCAAGGGGCAAGACCGCCGACAGGTTGCGCAAGGCGGGCGGCAGTTCAGGGGCGTAGGAGAACGTCAGGTTAACCAGTTCAAGATCACTGTTTGCGGGCGGTGGGAGCGGCACGGCAGGCTCTGAGACCATTGGTGGAAGGTCTGCCAGCGAGAAGAGCCGCCGCCCGGCTTCTAAAGAGGTTTCCAGATTTTGGGCCGCGCTGGCCAGCGGCAGAACGGATTCAAAACTGGCGAGGGTTAGCTGAACCAGAACTGCCAGCAAAACACCCGGAAGTACATCTGCTGAGACCAGAGGGATGGACAACCAAAGGATGCCCCACAACGTCAGGAGCATCAAGCCAAGGTTGAGGGCATTGGCCAGGCCGCCCGCCCAGGCCAGACGCATTTGCGCCGCACCCATCTGGCGGCCAAGGTGGTTAATTTGATCGAGTGCGGCATCAGAACGGTTATACAGCAGTAATTCAGGCATGCCCTGCAGGCCATCCACTATGGCAGCGGAGAGATGGGAGCGTGCAGCGACAATCTGCCGGCCTGGTTTGCGCGCGAGGATGCGCGTTACCACAGGCACCCCCACGCCCGAGACGAGCAATCCTCCAGCAAGAAGAAGGCCCAGTTCAGGGTGATAGGACCCTATAAACAGGCTCATGCCAATCGTCACAATAAGGGCAACCAACGGCGGTGCAACGGCGCGCACGTAGAAGTTTTCGAGGGTTTCAATATCGGCAATGGCGCGAGAAAGGAGATCACCGCCCTGGTAATCCATAAGGCGAGCTGGAGCCAGGGGCTCAACCGCGCGGTAAAACCAGGTGCGGAACTGAGCCAGCAGGCGGAAATTGACCGAGTGAGAAACCAGACGTTCCAGATAGCGAAAGGCGGCCCGGGAAATACCAAAGAAGCGGACACTCACAATGGCTACCTGCAACGTGGCAATGGATGGATGGAGGGCTGCCCGAGCAATCAGATCGGCAGAGGCGCCTAATAATCCAATGGCGCTGGCGATGGTGACCACACCGAGCAGGACGGATAAAGTGACCTGGGCAGCAAAGGGGCGTAGAAATCCAAGCAGGCGGACGATTATTTTCATCTGCCCCCCTGATAGGCCGATAATAACGCCGCATAGAAACCGCCAGCCGACAACAGGTCGGCATGGGTGCCAGATTCGACGACGCACCCATTGGAAAGGAACAGGATTTGATCGGCTTGCTGAATTGTTGTCAGACGGTGCGCAATGACCAGGACCGTGCGCCCAACACAAAGCTGGCGAATGGACTGCTCCAGCCAGACTTCCAGTGCGGGGTCGAGGTAGGCGCTGGGCTCGTCGAGGATGAGGATGGGGGCTGGGCGTAAAAAGGCACGGGCCAACGCCAACCGCTGCGCCTGTCCGGTGCTCAGACGGGCACCTGATTCGCCGACCAGGGTATCGTAAGACTGCGGCAGTGCTTCAATCCAATCCGCCAGGCCGGCCTGACGGGCTGCCAGCCGGACGGCATCTGGCGAGGCAGCGGACCAGGCCAGACGTATATTGGCAGCGATGGTATCGTGAAAAAGATGCGGCTGTTGGGGCACCCAGGCAATTTGCTGGCGCCAGGCGGCTAAATCAAACCTGGATAAGGGCTGATCATTGAGCCAAATGGCACCAGACTGGGGTTGAATGAAGCGCAGCAGCAAATTGACGATGGTGGTTTTGCCTGAGCCGCTGGGGCCAACCAGGGCCGTTACCTTGCCAGCGTGCAGGGTGAAAGACAGATTATCCAGGGCTTCGAGCTGGCGCCCGGGATAGGTATAACTGACCGAGTTGAAACGAATTTCATAAGGCGGTTGCAGATTCGGCGCCAGAAGCGAGGGTTCGAGCAAGATCACCGATTCTGGAACGGGCAGGTCCAGCAGATCAAATATCTGCTGTGCGGCAGAAATGCCCGTCATGGCGGCATGGAAGCGCAGCCCAAGCTGGCGCAGGGGGAGGTAAAACTCGGGCGCCATGAGCAGGACAAAGAAGGCCTGCTCAAAGGCAATCCGCCCGTAGAGCAGGCGAACGCCAATTTCCACAGCAACCACAGCGGTGCTGATGGTGCTGACCAATTCAAGTACCAGAGCCGAGAGGAAGGTCACGCGCAAAACCCGCATGGTGGTCAGGCGGTATTGATCGGCAACACTGGCAACCTTTTGAGCCTGGTCAAGGCTGCGCCCCAGGGCCTTGAGGGTTGAAAGGCCTTGCAATGTGTCCAGAAAGAAGGCGCTCAAACGCCCCAAAGCCTGCCACTGGCGCCCAGTGGCGATCTGTGAGGCGCTGCCCACCAGGCGCATAAAAATGGGGATGAGCGGAGCGGTTACTAGCAGAGCCAGTCCGGAGAGCCAATCCAACGGAAAGACAACCGCCAAGATGACCAGCGGGATCAGGGCTGAGAGGATTAATTGGGGCAGGTACTGGCTGAAATAGGCTTCCAGCGATTCAATGCCCTGGATGGCAGCGGCGGTTACTTCGCCGGTTGTGGCGCCGGTTTGCTGCTCTGCGCCGGCAGGGCCGCGCTCAAACCAGCGGCGCATCAAAAGGGTGCGCAGGTTGTTTTTGGCCTTCACGGCAACGGCATTAGCGCTCAAATCACCGGCCAGTGAAACCAGAACGCGCAACAGGATGACCCCGAGGAGCAAGATCAACAGCGGCTGAACCTGAGCCAAAGTTTGATGGTCTATGAATACACCCGCCACAATCTGGCTGAGCAAACGGGCCTGAAAGACGATTGCCAATGCGCCCAAAAATCCAAGCAGGATGGTGGCAAGCAGGGCAAAACGAGCCTGCCAGGCCTGACGCAGCAAGCGAGGGTCGAGGTTCATGAGAAAATTATATCATTGGGAGGTGGTGAGGTTGGAAGGGAGAATCACAACAGAGCCGCTTGAAAGCTGCTCTGTTGTGATGGGTGATCTGACGGTTATGGTTGAGGTGTGGGCTGATCCTTTGGCGGATGCTGCTGACGGAAATCGGCCAGAGCGATGCGGAGGGCCTCATTGGCTTCATTCAGTGTATCGCGGCAGTCATCCAACGAGGCGCCAGCAGATTCCAGGGTTTGCAGGGCCAGGCCGCGGTCGGTGACTTTTCCCTGGTCGTCAAAACCGGCATGGGTGGCGAGGGTTTGGGTGGCAGTATCGTGATCGACGCGGGCGTCGGATACAGCAGTTTGAAAGGCAGCCAGAGCGGTTTCCAGTGGGGCGGTGTCCAGGCCTTGTTCCTGCAGACGGGCGATCAGATCTTCGAGGCGGGTTATCCGCTCGGCGATGCGGTCAAAGCGTGTGGATTGAATGGTGAGCCATTGCTGCTGGCGGGCATAGGCGCGATCCAACCGAGCGTTACCGTCTGCACCAGAGCGATCAGCCGATGTTGACGGGGTGGCATCAGCAGATGTGGGGGGTTCCTGGCCCTGTGCCTGCACACTGCTGACAGGCAGCGATAAGAAGATGGCGGCCAGCAGCAAGACAGCCACAAGGCTAAAACCAATTCGGCGAGTCCAGATTGCGGTCATATCAAAACCTCCTGCTTCTAAAAATTGGATGGGGCTGTTTCCAGCGCTTACAAATCCAATTTTAGAGCAGGCATGTAAAGGCTTGATATGCCCGGTGTAAATTGAGTGTAAATTCCTAGAAGTCGAGCAGGAAAAGGATGTCTTTGAGGGCCGCGTTGAAGAC
>JAGOFZ010000112.1 GCA_017996955.1 Longilinea sp. | reverse complement strand
GGCGGGTGGTCGGGCGGGTGGCCGGGCGGGTTGGGGCGCCAATGCGGCCTGCGGCGCCGGGTTTGCGGGTCTCTTTCGGTGGGGTGGGCATCCTGTCCTCCTGATAGGTATTATGGAGCGCCCATCCGGCTGCGCCGGCGTGCGCTGAATCCATTTTAGCATCCCTGCGGCAAATTGACAAAAAGAGTGGGGGACTAAAAAATGGAAGCTGGGAGTTGATGACCAATGTGCGCAGTGAGTTATGGTATGCTATATCTGGTACAGAATGATCTAAGCAAAGGAGGGCGGCGCGGGCCGAAAAGGCTTTCACCCGCTGAACCAGGGTGGAAATTGCGCCTGGGAATATGAAAAAGCGTGCTGTGATGATATGTATTGGGATCGTCATCCTGTTGATGGCCTGCCAGCCCCCGCCGGGTCCTCCCGATCCCATACCGGCGGATCACGTTTCATTCACATCCTGTGATACCGTGACCGAAATTCCCATCGCGGAGTGCGAAGCCCTGGTAGCCCTCTATCTCAATACCCAGGGGCTGGAGTGGAAAAAAGACACCAATTGGTTGGTCACTGACACGCCCAGCAACTGGTTCCGAGTGGAAGTCACCAATGGACATGTCACCGGATTGTGGCTGTACAGCAACCACCTTGAGGGCAGCATCCCGGCTGAACTGGGACAATTAACACATTTGACCATTCTTAAGCTGGGGGACAATCAACTAAGCGGCCCAATTCCACCAGAGTTGGGCCATCTGACCATGCTGACTGACCTGTATTTACACGACAATCAACTCAGCAACAGTATCCCCGCCGAACTGGGCAATCTGACCGGTTTAACGGCTCTGATCCTGTCCGGAAATCAGTTCAGCGGCGAGCTTCCCGCCGAATTATGCAGCCTGCCCAGCCTGAAATACCTTAACCTGTCTCACAACCAGTTTTCCGGTCCGATACCGGCTACTTTGGGCAATCTGGTGCAATTGACCTCGCTGTATTTATCCGCCAACCAGTTCAGTGGTCCAATCCCACCGGAGTTGGGCCAATTGAGCAGCCTGTATAACCTGGATTTATCTGACAATCAGTTCAGTGGCAGTATTCCAGCCGAATTGGGTAATCTGACCGACTTGAACTACCTGGAATTATCTGATAATGAACTCGGCGGCGCTATTCCACCAGAATTGGGGGCTTTAACCGAATTGCACCGGCTGGATTTATCTGACAATCAACTCAGCGGCAGTATCCCACCCGAATTGGGAAATTTAACGAACCTGGAAGAGCTTTACCTGGATAACAACGTTTTGACGGGTGATGTTCCAGATAGTTTTATCAATCTTTACTCCTTAAATGTTAGTAACCGGGGTATTTTTGCAAAACATTATGGACTAGACCTGGATTACAATCAATTAACGGTGCCTCCTGGCTACCCGGATGCAGATATCCCATTACACAAATTTCTCTTTTCCAAGGATCCCAACTGGCATTGGCGTCAATAATCAGATTGTGATTTGCCCATCCTGGCCGCTTGTTATGGTTTCTGAGCCTGATATATAATCAACGCAACCGATGAAAAACTTACCCCCTCTTCGTTCCATACAGCGATTTTTAGCCGGGCACAACCCCTCGGCGTTTTTGCTGGCGGCGCAGTTCCTGCAGCTGCTGCTCTACACCCTCTTTGAGGGTAACCATGGCCCGCGGGCCCTGCTCAGCGGGGTGGGCGCACTGGTGCTGGTGATGGTGGTCTGGGTGGTGGTGCGCAGCCCGGGCACCAACTGGATCGCCTGGGCGCTGGCGGTGCCGGCCTTTCTGCTGTCGGTGCTGTCGGCCATTTTTACCGACCCGGCGCTGGTGGCCTGGTCGGCGGTGCTGGAATCCATCCTGTACTTTTATGCCGCCGGCAGCCTGATCGCCTACATGCTGGAGGATTTCACCGTGACCACCGACGAGTTGTTTGCCGCCGGGGCCACCTTCACGCTGCTGGCCTGGGGCTTTGCCTATGCCTACCTGGTCTGCCAGGCCTGGGTGCCCGACAGCTTCGTCAACGGTGGGCATCCGGGGCAGCCGCTGACCTTCATTGAATTGTTGTTCCTCAGCTTCACCAACCTGTCGGCCACCGGGCTGGGCGATATCCTGCCCATTTCTGCGCCGGTGCGCATGTTGGCCATTTTGGAACAGTTTTGCGGCGTGGGCTATGTTGCGGTGGTCGTCTCCCGCCTGATTGGCATGACGTTGAACAACCTGTCGGGCAAGCCCAAAGGGGGCGCCCGATGAAAATTTTAGGCCCCGCGCTGTTGATCTTCAGTTTATGCCTGGTTTTGGCCGGGTGCCAGACGGAGCAGCCGATGAAAAACACCGTTGAGCAGGTGATCTATACCGCCGACTCGGGGCCGGTGCTGCCCGAGCTGCAGTGGCACGAAGAGATCGTCATTACCCGCACCGCCGTGACGCTGACGCGCAACGGCCGGGTGGCTGCCACCCAGGTCAACGCGGGCGCGTGGACCGTGCCGGTGGATGCCGCCGCCCTGCTGGACGAACTGGCCGCGGTGGACTGCGCCAGCCTGGCGCGGGTGGAGCCCGCCGACCCGCCCGACGGCGGCGGAACGGTCAGCTACACGCTGGTTTTTGAGGATGGCGACCCATGCGGGCTGACCTTTGACCCTGGCGTCACCTACACCGGCAGCGAAGCCCTCACCGCCCCGGTGCAGGCGCTGCTCCAAACCCTGCCCTGGCCGCCCGAAGCCGCCAGCCGCATCAGGTGAGGCCTGCGGCGATAAAAGGACGTATAATTATCCTATGTTTGACTTCTTTCTGGCGGTTATGTTTGTGTCCACGCTGCTGATTCTGGGCATCACGCGGCTGGCCGAAGAGCGGATCATCAAGACCCACCACGGTCAAAAGATCAGCTTTTTTGCCCACCACCCTCCCGAGCCGGGTGATATCATCTTCCTGGGCGACAGCCTGACCGAGGGCGCCCGCTGGGATGAGGTCTTTCCGGGGCTGCCCATCCGCAACCGCGGCATTATCAACGATACTTCGCAAGGTGTGCTGGAGCGGCTGGGGGATATCACCTGCGGGCAGCCGGCTGCCATCTTCATTCTGATTGGCACCAACGACCTGCCGTTTTACGCCTACCGGTCAGACGCCGACATCCTGAATAATTACACCGAGATCATTCAA
This sequence comes from Longilinea sp., assembly GCA_017996955.1. Classification (GTDB taxonomy): domain Bacteria; phylum Chloroflexota; class Anaerolineae; order Anaerolineales; family Anaerolineaceae; genus JAGOFZ01. Next base: position 2,758 of record JAGOFZ010000112.1, on the reverse strand, counting down.
AAAATCCGCACCGACTCGCCGCAGACGCGCATTTTCATCCAGTCGCTGCTGCCGCGCGGGCGCCGCTATGCCAGGCGCATCCGCAAGCTGAACGGCGAGCTGGCCGCGCTGGCGGCGCAGCACGGCATCACGTTCATCCCCCTGTTTGATTATTTTGCTGCCCGCACCGGCGCCCTGCGCCCCGACCTGACCAACGACTCGCTGCACCTGCTGGCTGATGGCTACGCCATCTGGGCCGAGCAGCTTGCGCCGCACATCCGCACACTGAACGCCGGGGAGTAATTAGCGTTCTTTGGAGCCGCGCGGCTCCGCTCACCACCGGCGGCCCTGACCTAACCCCCCGCCGCTTCGGCGCTCCGGCGGGAATACAGAGCGCGGCCTGTGGAACCCGATAAATTCATACTTGACAAAGTATATCTTATTTATTATAATAATTCTAAATAAATAAAGATTATAAATTATGAATCAAAACCTGCTCACCTCACTCCAAAAATCCGGCCTGCGCCTGACGGCCACCCGCGTGGCTATTTGCAACCTGCTGGCCGAAACCACCAGCCACCCCACTGCCGCGCAGATCTACGATCAGTTGAAGCCGCAGTACCCTTCGCTCTCGCTGGCTACGGTTTACAACACGCTGGATGTGCTGGTGAACATGGGTGTCATCAATGTGCTGGGACATTCGGGCGATGGTAATGTCCATTTTGAGCCCAACACCAGCCCGCACATTAATCTGGCGTGCGTCCGGTGCCATAAAATCCAGGACCTGCCTGCCGATGACCTCAGCCGCATGGAAGCCCGCGTCAGCACAGAATCGGGCTATAAGCTGCTGGGTGCCCGGGTGATGTATTACGGCATCTGCCCGGAGTGCCAGGCGGAACATTAACCCGTCAACACACCTGCCGCCCGGCAGGTTGAACAAACCGCAACCAACCCTATTCAGATATGAAGGAGATAAAAAATGGAAAACACCCCTGTTCAAACCACCGTCATGCCCCGCATTGGTGAAAAAGCCCCCGAATTTACCGCCGTCACCACGCAGGGTCCCATCAATTTCCCTGCTGATTACCAGGGCAGTTGGGTGATCCTCTTCAGCCACCCCGCAGATTTCACCCCTGTTTGTACCTCTGAATTTATGACCTTTGCCTCGATGGAAGATCAATTTGCCCAGGTCAATACCAAACTGGTGGGGCTCTCGGTTGATGGCCTGTACAGTCACATTGCCTGGCTGCGCACCATCAAAGAGAAAATCGAATACCGCGGCATGAAGGATGTTGAGGTCAAGTTCCCGCTGATTGAAGACATCACCATGGAAGTTGCCAAGAAGTACGGCATGATCCAGCCGGGTGAAAGCAGCACCAAGGCCGTGCGCGCCGTCTTTGTGATTGATCCCAAGGGCATCATTCGCACCATCATCTACTACCCGCTCAGCCTGGGGCGCAACTTCCAGGAACTGTATCGGGTGATTGTGGCCCTGCAAACCGCCGACGCCTTTTCCATTGCCACCCCTGCAGATTGGCAGCCCGGCGATGATGTGATTGTGCCCACGGCGGGTTCCTGCGGTGTGGCCAAAGAGCGCATGGATAACAAGCAGGATATGCACTGCTACGACTGGTTCTTCTGCACCAAGAAACTGGACCGCGAAACGATCTTTAAGACCATCTTGAAAAAGTAATCCGCCTGTCACGGATCACCTTCACCCCGGAGCAGCCTTGGGGCTGCTCCGGGTTTTTTATTCTCCCGGCATCCGGTGATTGACAAACCCCGGTTTCGTTCTACAATCATTAATACCGAAGATTTACTTCGTCCATTCCCAATTCAAGGAGATGCCACTGTGAATAAGCTACGCTGGTTATTCGTGGGAGCCATGCTGCTCAGTCTCGTATTTGCCAGCCTGTCGCCGCAGCCGGCCCTGGGGCAAGCGCGCCTCACCGGCACAGGCAATGATGTGCTGCGCCTGTCGCAGTATCCGGTGGATACGCTTGACCCCTCCCTGGCCTCGTTTGTGCAGGAAGTTCAGGTGATCAATTCGCTGTTTGCCGGTCTGGTCAAGCTGGATCTGGCGACCGGGCAGGTGGTCCCCGACCTGGCCGAAAGCTGGAGCTGGAATGCGGAAAAAACCGAGGTCACCTTCACCCTGCGCACCGGGCTGGTGTGGAGCGATGGCGCCGCCCTGACCGCCAGTGACGCACGCTACGCCATTCTGCGGGAGATTGACCCGGAGATGTACGCAAGCTATGCCGCCATCTTAGACCCGATTGTCAACGCCTATGCATACCGCACAGGGCAAATCACTGACCCGAATCTGGTGGGGGTGATTGTTGATGACGCCACCCATCTGCGCATCCAGTTGACCCAGCCGATGGTCTTCTTTGACAAGATCATGGCGCTGTGGGTGACAAAGCCCCTGCCCCAACATGTGATTGCCCTGCACCCGGACAATTGGACCGACCCGGCCTATATCGTCACCAGCGGGCCCTACACGCTGACCGAGTGGGACCAGGCCAGTTATCTGCACCTGGCAGCCAACCCCAATTACTACGGCACCCCGCCAGGCTACAGCGAAATTGCCGTTGCGCTTACAGATAACGATCAACAGCGCTGGGATGCCTACCTGCAGGGCAACCTGGACACGTTTGATGTAACTGTTGCGCAGTATCAACAGGCGCAGGCCGATCCGATTCTGGCGGGCCAGACGGCGCTTACACCGGGCACCTGCACCTTTGCCCTGGTCTTCAAGACCGATACGCCCCCCATGGAT
>JAGOFZ010000111.1 GCA_017996955.1 Longilinea sp. | reverse complement strand
GCCATTGTCATCGGGTTAGGGGGCACCCCCCAACCCTGGCTGCAAATGCCCCCCTGGAATAACTTCTTCCTGATTATTATCATGGTCTGGCTGCAAACGGGCTATACCATGGTGATCCTGTCTTCGGCGATTAAGGGCATTTCGGCCGACCTGCTGGAGGCAGCCCGGGTGGATGGCGCCAATGAAATCCAGATTTTCTTCAATATCATCATTCCATCCATTCAAGGCACGTTAATCACGGTGACTACAACCATTGTGATATTTACGCTAAAACTATTTGATATTGTCCGGGTGATGACAGGGGGGAACAACGGTACCGACGTGATTGCCAACGAATTTTATCTCCAGCGATTCACATATGGGCACTCCGGGCGGGCATCGGCAATCGCCATTATCCTGTTGATTGCGGTTGTCCCGGTGATGATTTACAACCTGCGGCAGTTCAAGGAAAGGAAGGCATTCTGATGAGCAAGAGAGCAGCAAGTCAACGTCACCAGAAGACCATTTCCAACATCGTGATTAACGGTGTGCTGATTCTGATCTGCCTGATCTGGATTGTGCCGACGCTGGGAATTTTGGTCACATCCTTCCGGCAGAGCGAGAAAATCTTCCAGTCTGGCTGGTGGACGGTATTCCCCCACCGCGGATTTGTGCAAACCCGGGAAATCAATATTGACCCAACCACAGATGTGAATGGGCCCATTACGATTGACGGCGAGACCCATACTTTTGAAGAATGGCGCATGGGCGTGGTGATGCCCAGTGGCGAGAAATATACCTGGATTGGCAATAAGCGGGCGCTGCTGGTGCGGGTGGAAGAGAAGCGCTGGGTGGGTTTTGAAACTGACCTGACGCTGGAAAACTATAAGAACACCCTCACAGGCAAGGAAATCCGGTTTACGGATGGCAGCGGCAACGAAATTGTCCGCAAGGGCAACAACCTGGGCGGGGCGTTCCTCAACTCGCTGGCGGTTGCGGTTCCGGCTACCATTATCCCGATTATGATTGCGGCATTTGCGGCTTATGGGTTTGCGTGGCTGAACTTCCCGGGGCGAAAATTCTTCTTCACCGTGGTGGTGGCGCTGCTGGTGGTGCCGCTGCAAATTGCGCTGGTTCCAGTATTGCAAGACTTTACCAAGCTGAGCCTGAACGGCACGTTCCTGGGCATCTGGCTGGCACATACAGGCTTTGGGCTGCCGCTGGCAATCTATCTGATGTTTAACTACATCAGCACGCTGCCGCGGGAGATTCTGGAATCGGCTTTCATTGATGGCGCATCCAACTTCACCATCTTTACCAAGCTGATCCTGCCGCTGTCGGTTCCGGCGCTGGCATCGTTTGCCATCTTCCAGTTCCTGTGGGTGTGGAATGATTACCTGGTGGCGCTGGTGCTGCTGGGCGATCAGACCCGGGTGGTGACGAGCGCGTTGGCGTCCATTGTGGGCGAAAAGGGGCAGGACTGGCACCTGCTGACCTCGGGCGCGTTTATCAGCATGGTTCTGCCGCTGACGGTGTTCCTGGCGCTGCAGCGCTACTTTGTGCGCGGCGTAACGGCTGGTTCGGTTAAAGGTTAATCAGCCCTTTCAATTGTGACGTTCTCTAATAAGCCAGACCTGACTATTTCAGATAGGATGGCCTGGCTTATTTAATTCGCATACGGATCAACCCAAACCTGGAAAGGATATCTTATGAGCACCTCTCTCCCCTGGTATAAGACAGCAGTGTTTTACGAGTTATATGTACGCGCATTCAACGACAGCAACGGCGACGGCTGGGGGGATTTGCAGGGTGTGATTGAAAAGCTGGATTATTTACGTGATCTGGGGGTGGACTGCATCTGGCTGCTGCCGATTGCGCCATCACCGCTGCGCGATGATGGGTATGATGTGAGCGATTACTGTGATATTCATCCAATGTATGGCAAGATGGACGATTTTCGGCGGCTGGTCAAGGCGGTGCATGCCCGGGGGTTGCGGCTGCTGGTGGAGTTGGTGCCCAACCACACCTCAGACCAACATGCCTGGTTCCAGGCTTCACGCGACCCCAACCACCCGGAACACGAGACGTATAAAGATTATTATGTCTGGAGCGAGACACCAGAGCGCTACCAGGGCGCCCGGATCATCTTTCTGGATACGGAAAAATCGAACTGGAGCTACGACCCGGTGCGCAAGGCCTATTACTGGCACCGCTTTTTCAGCCACCAGCCAGATTTGAACTACGATAATCCCGCGGTGCAGCGCACAATGCTGCGCACCATTCAGTTTTGGATTGATGAGGGTGTGGATGGAATTCGCGTGGACGCGCCACCATACCTGTTTGAGCGGGAAGGCACCAACTGCGAAAACCTGCCAGAGACCCACCTATTTTTAAAGCGCTTGCGCGCATTTGTGGAGGCTTATGCGCCGGGGACGATGCTGCTTTCAGAAGCCAACCAGTGGCCCGAGGATGTGATTCACTATTTTGGGACGGGGGATGAAATGCACATGAATTTTCATTTCCCGCTGATGCCGCGGCTTTATATGGCGCTGGCAAAGGCCGATCGAGCCCCGATTGAGGCGATTTTGGAACGGACACCGGCGCTGCCCGAGGTCTGCCAGTGGGGCACGTTCCTACGCTGCCATGATGAACTGACGCTGGAGATGGTGACGCCCGATGAGCGCCAGTGGATGTGGGAAACCTATGCGCCGGACGCGCGGATGCGGCTGAACCTTGGCATCCGGCGGCGATTGGCGCCGTTAATGAATAATGATCCGCGCAAAATTATGCTGTTGAACTCAATGCTATTTACCATGGGCGGGTCGCCATTTTTGTACTATGGTGACGAGATTGGAATGGGGGACAATATCTGGCTGGATGACCGTAATGGGGTACGCACCCCCATGCAGTGGAACGACGGGCTGAATGGCGGTTTTTCTAATGCGGCGCCAGAAAAGCTGTATGCCCCGGTGATCCGTGCGGCGCCATTTGAATATGCCACAGTCAATGTTGCCCGGCAGGAGCATGACCCCGAATCACTGCTGAATAAGACCCGCCATATGATTGCCACCCGGAGGCAGCACCCGGTGTTTGGTGCGGGGAGCTTCCGCTGGGCAGATGTGGGGTCAGGCGCGGTGGCTGCTTACTGGCGTGAATATCAGGAAAGCCAGATGCTGGTCTTGAACAATTTATCAGAGCAGACAATGACCGTCAGTATCGAAACCAGACCAGGCGGGTATGTGAATGTTCTGGATCAGAAGCCGTTTACGGGCCATCAAATCCGGCTGGAACCGTATCAGTATCTATGGCTTGCCCCGCAAGGGTAAAGGAGCGGACTCATGTACACCGATCCGATTAATGTTGACCTGGAAGCCAGGCGCTGCCTGCGGCGAATTTTGCCCGGGATGGAATCAAAATTGGCCGGGCAGATTGCCGCTGACCCGCAGATGTGGGTGACATTCAAAGAGCGGCTGGGCATGCACCTGCCAGCGCTGTTTCGGCTGTATCATCACCTGTACGCCCGGCGGTATGATTTCTTCTATCATTTTGAGAATTTGCTCTACAGCCTGGCTGACGCGGCGTTTTCGCGCAGCGAGGTGCTCAGACGCCTGGACCAGGAGCGGGAAGCCCAGCCGGATTGGTTTCAGAGCAACCAGATGGTGGGCGGGGTCTGCTATGTGGATCTGTTTGCAGATGACCTGACCGGGTTGAGGAGCAAGATCCCCTACTTCAAAGAGCTGGGACTGACATATCTACATTTGATGCCGCTGTTTAAGATGCCAGACGGCGAAAATGATGGTGGTTATGCCGTCAGCAGCTTTCGAGAGGTTCATGCGCCGCTGGGCAGCATGCAGCAACTGGCCAGTCTGGCTCACGAACTGCGCGAGCAGGGCATCAGCCTGGTGCTGGATTTGATTATCAATCACACCTCGGACGAGCATGAATGGGTGCAGCGAGCCAGAACCGGCGACCCGGATTACCGGGAAATGTACGGCATCTTCCCGGATCGGACGGTGCCCAATGCCTACGAAAAATATTTGCGGGACATTTTCCCGGACGAGCATCCGGGGGCGTTCACCTGGTCTGAAGCGATGCAAAGCTGGATCTGGACGACGTTCCACTCTTACCAGTGGGATTTGAATTATGCCAACCCGATGGTCTTTAATAAGATGGCCGAAGAATTTCTGTTCCTGGCAAATCAAGGGATTGAAATCTTCAGGCTGGATGCGGTGGCGTTTATCTGGAAGCAACTGGATACGGGATGTGAAAACCTGCCAGAGGCGCACATGATTTTGCAAGGGTTCAACGCGCTGACGCGGATTGCTGCTCCGGCAGTGTTGTTCAAGTCTGAAGCGATTGTGCATCCGGATGATGTGGTTAAATACATTTCGCCCCAGGAATGCCAGCTCTCTTATAACCCCCTGCTGATGGCGCTGCTGTGGAATACCCTGGCAACCCGCGATATCGGCTTGCTGGCGCAGGCGCTTTCCAGCCGATTTAAACTGCCGCGCGGCACGGCCTGGGTCAATTATGTGCGCTGTCATGATGATATTGGCTGGACGTTTGCTGATGATGACGCGGCGCGGTTGAATATCAACGGGCACGATCACCGGCAATTTTTGAACGAGTTTTACCGGGGACGTTTTCCGGGTAGTTTTGCGCGCGGGCTGCCGTTTCAGGAAAACCCCAATACCGGTGACTGCCGGATATCGGGCACATGCGCGTCGCTGGCAGGGCTGGAGAAGGCGCTCAACGAAGAGGGGCCGGGTGAGGTGGATCTGGCAATTAAGCGGATTGCGTTGATCTATAATATTGCCATGACGGCAGGGGGGATCCCGTTGATTTACCTGGGGGATGAAATTGGGACATTAAACGATTACAGCTATCTGGATCATCCGGACCATAAGCGTGACAGCCGCTGGGTGCACCGCCCGCAGGCTGACTGGGCGAAGTACGCCAGGCGGCACGACCCCGGCAGTATTGAGGGGCGGGTGTTTCAAAATTTCAAGGCAATTATTGCACTGCGGAAGGCCACCCCTGCGCTGGCGGGGGGCGAATTGGATATCATCCATACGGAGAACCCGCGCGTGCTGTGCTACAGCCGGTCAATGGGCGAGCAGCGAGTGGTCATTTTTGCCAACTTTGCTGAAGCGGAACAAGCCATTGCGCCCAAGGTCATTCAACAGAATTATCTGGCGCAGAAGCAGTTTTTGTATGGCGAGGGATACATTCGGGACGATGGCAGCCTGTTGCTGCCGCCCTACACATTTATTGTGCTGGGATAAGGCCTTTCAGTACAAAGCCAGGCAAAAAAGCAGCATCACCCCCGCTCAGGGGGTGATGTTGCGAAACAACAGATCGGCATAGGTCTCCTGCCCCATGGTGCGACCGGAGAGGTAGGGGTAGGATTGATTGTTGTAATAGGGCAGCAGACGGGGGATATCATAGACGGGCAGGGAAAAATCCGGGTAGGGATAAGCCTGCAGTTCGGTGATGTAGCGGGAGAAACCGCCAAATCCGAGGGTGTAGCCGGTTTCGATGAACATCTGGCGGGCTTTGGTGGGAATGGCTTCAAAAGGCCAGGAGAAGGAGCGTACCTCAATGGGGAGGTGCTGCTCGATACGGGCCTTAGATTCACGCAGTTCCCAGACAACGGCATCGTAATCGGCCACGGCCATATCAGCGTGAGACATAGAGTGCGAGCCAATCTCACCATAGCCGCTTTCAATCAGGATATGATAATCGGACCAGCAGCCATCGGCGTTGGATTTGCAGCCATCCCAAAGTCCGGCATCCATGCGCGCCAGCCAGATGAAGAAGAGGCCATGCATGCCGGTCTGCTCAAAGATGCGGACAAATTCGGGCATTTGCTTGGAGACTTTGGAGCCGACATCAAAGGTCAGCACGACGGACCGCTTGGGAAGCTGGATGCTGCCGGTGAGGAAGTCGATCA
>JAGOFZ010000110.1 GCA_017996955.1 Longilinea sp. | reverse complement strand
CGAAGTTCAGATAAAGTCAAAAAAAGGCACCTACTCACCTCGCAACAATAAGAGTATAATCCAGCCTATCGCCAGCCCCAAGCTGGCAGTTGTATGAATCGGAGGCCTTGAACGCATGAGTCGTCGTACCATCTATCTGATTGTCATTGTTGTGCTGCTGGCGGCTGCCATTTTTGTTGACCTGCCCGGCACGAACAAGTTCCTGGGGATGGAACCCAAAACCGTCCTGGGACTGGACCTGCGCGGTGGGATGCAGGTCATCCTGCAGGTGGACCCCAATTATACGGGCGAATTCACCGCTGAAGACATTGATGTTGCCAAAAGTATTTTGGAATCCCGAACAAACGGGCTGGGTGTGACAGAAGTCAGCTTCCAGACGTCCGGGGAACGTTATATCGTTGGTGATCTGCCGGGTGTTACCAGCACCGAAGATGTGGTGGATATCATCAAACAAACCGGTCAGCTGGAATTTGTTGATACGGCTGGCGTGTACCTGGAGCCGGGCACGGAAGTGAAAACCGACCTGGGTTCAACCGGTGAGGTTGTCGACCCCATGGTTGGCACACTGCCTGGTACTGAAACGCAGACTGAAACAATTTATCATACCGTTATGACTGGCGATCAACTGGATGAAGTTGGTGTGACTCGTCAGGGTATGCTTAACGAAGTGGTTATCTCGTTTACATTGAAACCAGATGGCGCCAAAACATTTGCTGCCCATACGGCTGCGAATGTGAATAATTATCTGGCGATTGTGTTGGACAAGAAAGTTATTTCTTGCCCGCAAATTCAATCGGCGATTACCGAAGGCGAAGGCATCATCCAGGGCAATTTCACGACCGAATCAGCGAATGCGCTGGCGGTGCAGCTGCGCTACGGCTCGCTGCCAATCCCGCTGGTGGTTGAGCAGGTGCGCGTGATTGGCCCCACGCTGGGTCAGGACTCGCTGGATAAGAGTCTGCTGGCTTTCCTCGTTGGTTTCATCATTGTGACGCTCTTCATGGTGATCTACTACCGCCTGCCCGGCTTTGCCGCCATCCTGGCAATCCTGAGCTACGGGGCCATCACCTTTGCTATTTTCAAATTGATCCCGGTTACGTTAACTCTGCCGGGTATTGCGGGTATTCTGCTCAGCACGGGAAGCGCGCTGGACGCCAACATCCTGCTGTTTGAGCGCATGAAGGAAGAGCTACGCGCCGGGCGCACGGCTCAGCAAGCCCTGGACCTGGGTTGGAAACGGGCCTGGTCCTCCATTCGAGACTCGAACATTGCGGCATTGCTGACCAGCGCAATCCTGTTCTGGTTTGGCAGCACATTTGGCGCCAGCATTGTGAAGGGTTTCTCGGTTACCCTGGCGCTGGGTGTTTTCGTCAGCGTTTTTGCGGCCTACTTCATCACCCGTAATCTGCTGAGCCTTTTTGTCAGTCTGATTCGCGACCCCGAGAAACATCTCGGCTGGTTCGGCCTTTAGGAGAACGTCAATGCTAAACATTCTCGGTAAACGCTACTACTTTTTCCTGCTGTCGCTGCTGTTGATTGTGCCCGGTATGATTGTACTGGCCATTTATGGCCTGCCTCTGGCCGTGGACTTCAAGGGCGGCAGTCTGCTGGAAGTTGTTTTCCCGGCTGGCAAGGTGCCAACGACTGAAGAAGTTGTGAGTATCTACACCAATTACGGTTTTGACAACGTGACGGTGCAAACCGCGCTGGGCGAAAACGATGCCCACAATATCTTGATTATCCGCTCGCCAGACCTGACCACGACAATTAATGGCGTGGAAAGCAACCCGGATGCAACAAAGAATTTGATTGTTGCTGATTTGAAATCGGTCAGCGGCGACGCTGAAGCGTATGTCAACAGCTTCCAGAACGTGGGCCCCACGATTGCATCTCAAGTTGCCAATCGCGCGGTGCTGGCCATTGCAATTGCGATGCTGGCTGTGGTTATCTACATTGCCATCGCCTTCCGCGGCGTGCCGCACGCCATCCGGTATGGCATTTGCGCGATCATTGCGATGACGCATGATATTCTGATCGTGCTCAGCCTGGCGGCAATTGGCGGCAAGTTCTTTGGGTGGCAAGTTGACTCGCTCTTCCTGACAGCAATGCTGACCGTTATCGGCTTCTCGGTACAGGACAAGATCGTGGTCTTTGACCGGATCCGCGAGAACAGCGGCGTGCTGCGCAGACTGCCGTTCGAAAAGCTGGTCAATCACTCGATCATTCAAACACTCCAACGCTCGATTAACACCCAGTTGATGACTGTCGAATTCATGCTGCTGGCGCTGGCCCTGTTTGGCGGCGTGACCCTGCGCGAATTTGCTGTCATCCTGCTGGTTGGTCTTTTGAGCGGCACCTACTCTTCCATCTTTATTGCAGCTCCGTTCCTGGTGGTTTGGGAGACTAAAGAATGGAAAAACTGGTTTGGAAAGCGAACGGTTGAAGCTTAAGTCGCCGTTACGATAATCGTAAGATAACACAAGGGTTCTGTAAAAGTCAATCAGAACCCTTGTGTCTTAATAATATCAGGAGGCACCCGATGAGCGAAAACCAACCTTTGATTGAAGAGCACGTCCCCATTAAAAGCCGCCTGGCGATATCCTTGTCGGATTCGGCAGTGGCGATCTTGCAGACTGTGGTCAGCGGCGGTGCGCTGACCTACTACTTCACGCGTGTGCGCGGACTGGAGCCCGAACTGGCGGGAATTGTCTGGCTTCTGTTTGGGATCTGGAACGCGATTAACGACCCGCTGTTTGGGTTTATCAGCGACCGGACAAAGAGTAACCTGGGGCGCCGCAAACCCTATATTCGCTATGGGGCACCGTTAATTGCTCTGGCTTTTGGGCTGCTGTGGATCAACCTGGGTGACTCTCAAACTGTGATGTTTATCCAATTGCTTCTCGGGTTGTTTCTTTATGACACACTTTACACAGCAATTGCGACCAGTATTTATGTGCTGCCATTTGAGGTGGCTGTCTCCAACAAAGCTCGAAGCACAATCTTGATCTGGAAGATTATCTTCATGGTCTTTCCAAATGTGCTGCCGTTTGCAATTGCCATATTCCAACCGGGGCCCGGCGATGACCCAACAATGTACCGCCTGATTATGGCGGGTCTGGCAATTGGTATGGGGTTGATCGTCTATTTCAGTACATTCTTTTACGAAGAAAAGCACTTCCAGCAGCAAGAGCAGCAACTCCCCTTTTTGAAATCCATCAAGGAGAGTTTTTCAAACTTTGCATTTGTCATTTTCCTGGTGTTGAGCTTTTCAATCATGTACATCCAGACTTCGTTGATGCAAGGCGTAGCGTATTACTTCGACGAAGTGATGGGCACGGCCTTACCGGCATACATTGGCCTGGGTGTTGGGATTGTGACCGGGATTATTCTCTGGGTAAATCGTCGGGACCGGTGGGGGGTAAAGCGCTGCCTGGCGATCTGGCTGGGGCTCTTTGCATTGGGCTGCCTGCTGCTGCTAACCCTCGGACGCGCTATTCCGGGAGCAGTGGTGGGCTTTTTCCTGGTCGGGATCGGTTTTGCCGGCGGCATGTACTTGATCCCAATTATGAATGGTGATGTGATTGACTACGATGAAGAGCGAACCGGGCTGCGGCGCGAAGGAATGTATGCGGGCATCAATAGTCTGGTTACCAAGCCAGCGATCAGCCTGGCGCAATGGGCGTTCTTGAGCATTATTGCGGCCAATGGGTATGATCAATCTTTGACGAAAGGGCTCCAATCATCACAGGCCGAAACGGGGATTTTAATCGCCTGGACGCTGATCCCGGCTATCTTGCTGGTTATCTCGATAATTGCAATGTACTGGTACCCGCTGGCAGGGGAGAAATGGGAAAGCATTAAGAAAAAATTGACTGTTGTGCATCAAGAAAAAGAAAAGCAATTCCTTGAAAGCCTGGGATATCGCTTTGTGAAATAAGCAAACAGTTACGGGATGGCGCTGCCACCCCGTAACTGTTTAAAAGTGTCAAAAATCATCCCCTGTGACTGCCCCGCGTTTTTTGAATATTGATACAATAAAGAAAATCCCGCCTCCAGTCGGGAGATTTACCATCCTTCCAGTATTGAGAGAGGTCTCATGCGCAAAGAAGTTGTTCTAATCACCGGCGCCAATGGCGAAATTGGACATGATTTGATCACCCATTTAGGCAAAAATGGCGAAGCACACGTCATTGCACTTGATGTGGCTCCGCTGGACGACGCGTTACGGCCCTATTGCGAAAGATTTATCCAGGGCGACATTCTGGATGGCCTGCTTCTGGGGCGTCTGGTTGCCGAGTATGAGGTCCGGACAATCTTCCATCTGGCCTCAATCTTGTCCACCAAGGCTGAATACAATCCAGAAACGGCCCATCGGGTGAATGTGGAAGGAACGCTTAATCTGTTGAGACTGGCAGTTGAGCAAGCTGCCTGGCAGGGGCGGCCGGTCAAATTCCTGTATCCAAGCTCAATTGCGGCCTATGGGCTGCCCAATATCCCCACCAAAAACGCGGCGGGCAAGGTTAAGGAGGATGCGTACCTGCAGCCCAAGACCATGTACGGCATCAATAAACTTTACTGCGAACATTTGGGTCGCTATTACACTTATCACTACCGCCAACTGGCAGCGGATACGCCCAAGAATTCGGTAGATTTTCGCTGCATCCGCTTCCCGGGGTTGATTAGCGCACAGACGGTACCCACTGGCGGAACAAGCGATTACGGACCCGAAATGCTGCATCACGCGGCCCAGGGGTTGGCTTATGCCTGCTTCGTGCGGCCCGATTCTCAACTGCCGTTCATGGTCATGGCGGATGCGGTCAAATCCTTGCTGGAGCTGGAAGCTGCGCCTGTCGAGAAACTCTCGCAACGGGTTTACAATGTCACCAGCTTCTCCCCCACTGCGCAGGAGATTTATGAAATTGTTTTGAATGCCTTCCCCAAAGCCGAGATTACGTTCAGCCCACATGCCAGCCGCCAGGGAATTGTGGACTCCTGGCCGGGGGACGTGGACGATTCGGCGGCCCGACAAGACTGGGGCTGGAAGCCTGATTATGATCAAAAGCGCTCATTCGATGAGTATTTGATCCCGGCCATTCGCGAGCGCTATCACGTTTAGCTGTCCGTTGGCGCGTCCAGCGGCTATACGAAAGGTTTGCTATGTCCGAACAAACACCCGAACACCCATATCCGGTTGGTTCAGATGAGAAGGTAAACCGCGTGATGGTTTACACCAGCAACGCTATCTACTGGGGAGACGTTGTTGCCAAGGAAGCTGTCCGGGTAAGCACCTGGCTGCGTACCAACTCGGCGCCCGAGTTTTTGCGCATTTACCAGGCCCGGTGTATTGTGCCGACAGCCGGTGCAACTCCGCGCCCTTTGCTCTACACTGAAATCTATATTCCAGCGACTGAGATTCGCGCCTATCACCTGATGGCGCCGGACAAGGACCCGTTAGATTACGACCCCACGGAGCCCAACCGCCGGATGGATCCTGTATCTGTCGTGGTGGGCACGTTCCGCATTGATGGACATTTGCGGGTTTCGGCAATTTCAAACCTGGGCAAATACCTGGAAATTACCCGAGAAGCCTACACGCCGCTGTATGATGTTGAAATTACCAACCTGATTATGCCGGCGCTGGGTGTGATGAAAACTTACTATATTCAAGTTCGGCAGAGCACCGGGTTGTTCGGGATTTTGCCACAAACCGCATAATCTCAAACACAGGAGAACAGGGCATGCCTAAACCGCGGATATTCATGACGCGCGCCATAGCACCAGCAGCAATTGAACGCTTGAGCGCCCAGACAGATCTGGAAGTTTGGCCTCACGAAGCCCCACCGCCCTACGAGATATTAATCGACCGGGTTCAAAACGCCACGGGGATTGTCTCGCTGTTAACGGACCGGATTGACGCAGGTTTAATTGCAGCAGCCGGACCCGATTTCA
>JAGOFZ010000001.1:74448-98627 GCA_017996955.1 Longilinea sp. | reverse complement strand
GGGGTGGGCTTATCGTGGTGGGTCAAGACAATGGCGCCGACCAACGCAGCCAGAAGGATAATCGAGGTGATTTCAAAGGGCAGCATGTACTGGCTGAAAAGCACCCGCCCCAGCTCTGCCGGAGAGACGAACTGAATGGCATCGGGGAGGGGCAGCTGCCCCGCCTGGCCGCGATAGACCAGATAAAGCACCGCCTCACCCAGAAAGACCACCCCCAGTAGGATGGCAATCAGCCGCTGGCCGCGCAAACGCTCTTTAAAGGGCAGTTTTTCAACGCCCAGCAGCATGATGACGAACAGGAACAGCACCATGATAGCGCCCGCATAGACGGTGATTTGTGCCAGGGCGATGAAGGGAGCGCCCAGGATCAGGTAGAGGATGGCGATGGTGGCAAAGTTGAGCACCAGGAAAAGGGCCGCATAAACCGCATTGCGGCTGAGCAGCATGCCCACGGCGGTGCCAACCGCCACCAATCCAAGAATGGCAAAAATGACAATTTGAATGACAGGCATAGGCGGGCTCCTACTCTGGATCTTTCATATCGGGAATGGGGCGCAGGAAGACGCCGGGCGGCGTGCGCTGCGGAGTGCCAGGGGCGCCCTGTGGGGCGGGCTCCAGCAGCATGTCTTTGGTATAGACTGCATCCCGCCGGTCTGCAAAGGCCAGCTCATAATTGTGCCCGAGGACAATGGCCTCTGTGGGACAGGCATCTTCGCAAAAGCCGCAGTAAATGCAGCGCAGCAGGTTGATTTCGTACACACGGGAGTAGCGCTCGCCGGGCGAATAGCGCTCGGCATCGGTGTTTTCGGCGGCCTCCACAAAGATTGCATCTGCAGGGCAGGCGGCAGCACAGAGCGCACAGCCGATGCATTTTTCCAGGCCGTTATCATAACGCTTGAGGACATGGCGGCCTTTGAAGCGCGGCCGGACGGGGCGCTTCTCTTTGGGATACTGCACCGTGACGGGCTTCTCCAGGAGGGATTTGAGTGTGGTGAGCAATCCTTTCAGCATCGCTTGCTCCTTATCCGATCAAGACAACGACGATCGAGGTAATCAAAACGTTAAGCAGGGCCAGGGGGAAGAGGATTTTCCAGCCAAAGGCCATCAGACGGTCATAGCGGATGCGCGGCAGGGTGGCGCGAATCCAAATGAGCACAAACAACCACAGAACTATTTTAATGAAGAGCCAGAGCGGACCCAGGCCAGGCAGGCGATCGACAAAGGGGCCGTCGAAACCGCCCAGGAAGAGCGAGGCACCAATCATTGAAATAGCAATCATTTTGATATATTCAGCCATGAAGAAGAGGGCAAACTTCATGCCGGAATATTCGGTGTGGTAACCGGCGGTCAGTTCCTGTTCCGCCTCGGGCATATCAAATGGCGAGCGGTTAATCTCAGCAATAGAGGCAATGAAGTAGATGATGAAAGCCAGCGGTTGAAGAACGACAAACCAGACTGTGTTCTGCTGGGTGCGGACGATGTCCAGCATGCTCATGGAGCCCGCAATAATGATGGGACCGACAAACGAAAGGCCGAGCGCCAGTTCATAACTGATCATCTGGGCGGTGGCGCGCAAGCCGCCCAGGGTGGCGTACTTGTTGTTGGACGACCAGCCCGCCAGCGTGATGCCATACACCGAGATGGATGTGACCGCCATGATGTAAAGCGTGGCAACGTTCACATCGGCAATGTGCAGAGCCACTTGGCGGCCAAACAGGTTAACCGTTTCACCCCAGGGGATCACGGCAGTAACGGTCAAAGCCGGGATGACGGTGATGACCGGGGCCAGGACAAAGAGCAGTTTATCTGCCCCGGCGGGGATAAGTTCCTCTTTGAAAATCAACTTGATGCCATCGGCCACCGGCTGGAGCAGGCCCAGCGGGCCGGCGCGGTTGGGGCCGATGCGTACCTGCATGTGCGCCAGCACCTTGCGCTCATACCAGGTGACATAGGCAAAGCCGCCGGTCATAATGAGCAGCAAGACCGCCGCTTTAATAATCCATTCCCAGAGCATGCCAGATTCCATGTTCACCTCAATCAACGCAGCGCAATCAATAAGCCTTGCGGCAGGGTATCATCCAAACAAACGGTGCGAGGGGCCTTGCGGCCAGACAGCAGCACCTCAACCGACTGCCCTTCTGAGAGGCCTTGCTGCTCAGCCGTGGCGGGGTGCATCCAAACCGCGGCAGGAGACAGGCGGCCGCGCAGGAGCTCTGTGCGGGCAATCAGTGCGCCCTGGTCATAGAGCCGCGTGACCGGCAGGGCAACCAACCCGGCGGGAAGCGGCACGGCGGGAGATAATTCGGGCAAGTGGAGCGGGGCTTTGGGCGCAGCCAGATGGACGCCCAGGCCTTGTTGATTGTCATAGCTGGTGCCACCGTAATACAAATCACTGCGGGCAATTTCGGGCCACTGGGGAGCCGTTTCGGCCAGGGCCGGGAAGGTGAGGCCATTGAAGGCCGGGACAACCTGCGCTAACTGGTCAAAGACCAGGGAGACGGCGTTGTCCGCCAGCTTCAGGTCAAGGCGCTGCCCCACCTGCGCGGTGATGGCAAAATCCGGGCGGGTATCGGGCCGCGGGGACACAGCCGGGTAGAAGCGCTGGACGCGGCGCTCGCCGGAGGTGAAGCTGCCTTCCTGCTCAGTGAAGGCCTGCGCCGGGAAGACAATATCGGCGCGGCGGGCGGTCTCGGTGAGGAAAAGCTCCTGAACCATGACAAAGCCAGCCGCATCCAGGGCTTCAGCAAGAGCCGGGTCATCACCGGCGGGGTCGGCGGCGGCAATCCAGACCACCGCGGCGGAGCGGAGCGCGGCGGGCAGGTCTGTGGCGGGGGCATATCCCAGTTCAAAGGCGCCCTGGTCATTGGCCCGGGGCCAGACCGGCACGAGCCCGTTATTGGGGCGGCCCAGATGCCCGGTCTTGTCCAGCAGTTCGGCAGAGAGGCGGGCGACCCGTTCTGTGCCGACCCAATCAAGGCCATCTGAGCCGTAGAAGACAATGGCATTCTGCGCATCCGCAAAGGCTGTGGCAGCTTCGCCTTCGCCCGAGAGCAGGGTGGTGAGGGCGGCGCCTTCGCCGCCGGGGGCATAGCGCAGCGCAAACCGGGCGAACTTATCCAGCCGGGTGGGGCGGGCGGTGAGCACAATTAACGCGGCGCCACGGGCAGCCGCCTGTTTGACGCGCAGCCACCAGAGCGGCGCTTCTGCGTGCAAGTCGCTGGCGACCACCAGAATGGCATCGCCCTTGCCCAGTGCGCCGAGGTTACTGCCCGCTGTCAAGCCAGCCTGGACGGCAATATCACCGCCAGACATGTGGGTATAGAGTCGGGATTGCCCGCCGAGCGCTTCGGTTACCTGCCGCAGGTTGAACAGTGCCTCGTTAGACAGGCGCCCTCCAGCCAGCAGCAAGGGCTGAGAACCCTTTAATTTCTGGGCGGCAAGATCCAGGGCCTCATTCCAGGAGGCAGGGACCAGTTCGCCATTCTTGCGGATGAGCGGCTGAGTCAGACGATCGGGGCTTTCGGTGTACTGATAGACAAAGCGGCCCTTGTCGCAGATCCAAATTTCGTTGACCTGTTCGTTCTGGCGCGGCAGCACCCGTTTTATCACGGTGCGGCCGTTGGCGGCGGCCTCACGGCGGACGTTGAAGGTCAGGTTGCAGCCCACGGGGCAGTGATTGCAGATGGAAGCTGCGGGCTTCATCTCCCAGGGGCGGGCACCAAAGCGGAAGTCGGCAGTGGTGAGAGCGCCAACCGGGCAAATATCGGTGGTGTTGCCGGAGAAAATCGAGTCAAAACCGGGCTCGGAAAGGGTCACAATTTCGAGCGCCCGACCGCGCTGGTAGAAACCGATCACGGGGTCATCCACAATATCATGCTGGAAGCGGGTGCAGCGCCCGCACTGAATGCAGCGCTCGCGATCGAGGAAGATCAGTTCGCCAAGGGGTACGCGCTTGTTGAGGTGCTGCTTGTCTGAGTAAAGGAAGCGGCTCTCACCGGGGCCATGCGCCAGGGTGAGGTTTTGCAGCGGGCATTCGCCGCCCTTGTCGCAAACGGGGCAGTCCAGCGGGTGTGAGGTAAGCAAAAATTCCAGCACGTCTTTGCGGGCAGTTTTGACCTTTTCGCTCTCGGTGATCACGACCATGCCCTCAGAAACGGGGGTGGTGCAGGCCGTTTCCAGCTTGGGGCCAAAACCGATCTTGGGGCGGCCATCGGCGTCCAGCACGGTCTGGCCGGTGGCACGGTCCACCATGGGGCGGCCCACATCCACGAGGCACACGCGGCACATGCCCACCGGTTCCATCTTGGGGTGATAGCAGAAGACGGGGATATTCACGCCAGCCTGTTTGGCGGCATCGACAATTAACATGCCTTCGGGGGCCGTAATGACCTGATTGTCAATGGTCAGGGTAATCTGTTTGGTCATCTGGGCTGCTCCTCTATGAGATCCCAAAATCCTGGGGGAATTTTTCCAGGGCGCTGACAACGGCCATGGTGGAGAATTCGCCCAGGGCGCACAGGCACTTGTTCTGCATCTGGCGGGCGACCGAACCCAGCAGCGCAGCATCCTGGGGAGAAGGCTGCCCGGCAGCCAGCCGGTCGGTGATGTGCGCCATCCAATAGGTGCCTTCGCGGCAGGGCGTGCATTTGCCGCAGGATTCGTGCTTGAAGAAATGCACAGTCTGGTTCACCAGGTCGGCCATATTGACGGTTTCATCCAGAATAATCACAGAAGCTGAGCCCAACTGCCCGCCAATGGCGGCCACTGATTTGTAATCCATGGGAGTATCCAGGGTGCGGTCATCAGCGACCAGGATGGTGGAGGATGCGCCTGCCGGCATGATGGCCTTGATAGCTTTGCCATCCAGAATGCCGCCGCCATACTGGTCAATTAGGGTGCGGAAGGTGACGCCAAACGGCAGTTCATAGTTGCCGGGGCGATTGACGCGGCCAGAAAGCGAGAAAATCTTGACGCCGGGGCTGTCTTCAGTGCCCAGGGTCTTGAACCAATCGGCGCCGCGATCTACAATCAGGGGCACGTTGGTCAGGGTCTCGACATTGTTAATGACGGTTGGTTTGCCAAACAGGCCCGAGACCGCCGGGAAGGGCGGGCGCAGCCGCGGTTGGCCCAGCTTGCCTTCAATCGATTCCAGCAGGGCGGTTTCTTCGCCGCAGATGTAAGCGCCAGCGCCGAGGTGGGCGTAGAGGCGGAGGGTGTAATCTGTGCCGAGAATGTGATCGCCCAGCAGGCCAGCCTGTTCCAGCTCGGCTATGCGCTGGTTGAGTTTTTGCGCCAGCGGCCAAAATTCGCCGCGCAGGTAGATATAGCCCACCTGAGCCTGGACGGCAAAACAGGCCAGCATCAACCCTTCGAGGAACTGGAAGGGGTTGCGCTCCAGGATTTCACGGTCTTTGAAGGTGCCCGGCTCGGATTCATCCGCATTGGCAACGACATAGTGGGGCCAGATGGTATTGGGCAGGAAGCTCCACTTGGTGCCGGTGGGGAAGCCCGCCCCGCCGCGGCCGCGTAGGCCAGAGGCCTTGACGGTATTCAAAACGTCTGCCGGCTGCTGGGTCTTGAGGGCCTTCTCAAAGGCGGCAAAACCACCGTTGGCGCGGTAGATGGGCAACTGATCAATATCAGGGAGATCTCGATGACGTAAGAGCAGGTATTCTGTCATAATGCACCCCTTTAGTAGCGCGCCCAGGGTTTCTGGCGCAGGGTTTCAACGAGTGCCAGAGCAGACTCAACGGTCTGATCCGGGTAATCGGTCAGTTCGCCATCGCCCTGAACCTGTAAGAACGGGGCGTGATCGCAGGCAGCCAGGCATTTGACCTCTTCCACGGTAATCAGGCCATCGGGGGTGGTTTGACCGGGCTGGATGCCCAGGGCTTCGCAAAAGGCAGCGAGAAACTGGCGGGAGCCGCGCAGGGCGCAGGGCATATCGGTGCAGACCTGAACCCGGAAGCGCCCGCCGCCATCTTCCTCGGCGTGGAAGAGCGTGTAAAAGCCCATAATTGAGGCCACGTCTGTGGAGGAAATGCCAGTGATCTCGGCAATGTCGGCCAGCGACTGGCTGTCAACGCGGCCGGTGGTACGCTGTGCCAAAAAGAGCAGCGGCATAACGGCGGCACGGCGGTGTTCGGCAGGGTAGTGCGCCAGGATCTGTTGAACTTCGGCGGATGATTGTTGAAGTAAAAGGTTCATCGGTCTGCATCTCCCAGAACGATGTCAATGCTGCCAATCACACCGACCACGTCGGCGACAAAGGCCTTGCGCACCATCAGCGGCAGGGCCTGCAAATTGGCAAAGGTGGGGGTGTTAAAGTGAATGCGGTAGGGTTTGGGGCCGCCGTCGCTTTCGAGATAGACGCCCAGCTCACCGCGCGGGGATTCTGTGGCGGCATAGACAGCGCCTCTGGGAACCGAGAAGCCTTCTGTCCAGAGCTTGAAGTGATGGATGACGGCTTCCATGCTGGTGCCGAGTTCAGAACGAGGCGGGGGGACAAATTTGCGATTGTTGGAACGCACCGAGCCATACGGCAGATTATCCAGCGCCTGACGGACAATCTTGAGGGACTCGTGCATTTCCTGCACCCGGACAAGGTAGCGGGCGTAAATATCGCCGGCGGTCTGGGTGGGGATGTTGAAATCATACTGCTCGTAGCCGCTGTAGGGGGCATCTTTGCGCAGGTCGTGGGCAACGCCGCTGCCACGCAGCACCGGGCCCGAAAGGCCATAGCGGATGGCGTCTTCGCCAGAGATGACGCCAATGTTGCGGGTACGCTCGAGGAAAATGGTATTTTTGGTCAGCAGGGCATCATATTCAGCCAGGCGGCGGGGCATCAGGGCGAGAAAATCGCGCACGGCTTTTTCAAATTCTACGGGCACATCACGCCAGAGGCCGCCGGGGCGGACATAGGTGGTCATCATGCGGGCGCCGGAGACCAACTCAAAAATATCCAGGATAATCTCGCGCTCGCGCATACCGTAGAGGAAGACAGACATGGCTGCCAGGTCGAGGGCTGAGGTGCCCAGCCAGAGTAAGTGCGAGGAAATGCGCTGCAATTCAGCCAGGATCACACGCAGGGCCTGGGCGCGGGGCGGCACATCGAGTTCGGCAAGTTTCTCCACAGCCAGACAATAGACCAGGTTGTTGCCAATCGGGTTGAGGTAGTCCAACCGGTCAGACATCACCTCGGCCTTCTGGTAGGTTTTGGCCTCCATGTTTTTCTCAACGCCGGTGTGCAGAAAGCCAATATCGGGGATGCAGGTGATGATGATTTCGCCATCCAGTTCGAGCAGCAAGCGCAGCACGCCATGTGTGGCGGGGTGCTGGGGGCCCATATTGAGCAGCATGGTTTCGCCAGTGAGGGCGCGGGGAGAGACCAGATGGGTCAGTTCGCCTAGATTGATTTCTTGAATATCACTCATGGGTTCACTCCTCGCCGCGGGGCTTGTGCAGGCGGATTTCGTCAAAGTTGAAGGTGAACTGCGGCTCTTCATAACCCAGCGGGTAGTCTTTGCGCAGGGGGTGGCCTTCCCAGTCGGCGGGCAGGATGATGCGGCGCAGGTCAGAGTGGCCCTCAAAGCGGATGCCAAACATATCCCAGATTTCGCGTTCTTTCCAGTTGGCGTTGGGATAGATGCCTTCGAGCGTGGGCATGACGGGCGCATTGCCGTTGAGCGGGATGCACAGGCGTAAAACCTGGTTGGTCTTGAGGCTGCGAAGCTGGTAAATGACATGGAAGCGCGGGGACTGCTGGGGCCAGTAGTCCACTGCGGTGGCGGTGAGGAGCATGTTATAACCCAGCTCATCCCGGGCAGCCAGGGCCGCGGCAGGGGCCTGGTCAGCGGGCAGCGTGAGGGTCAATTCGCCGCGAAACTCGGCTGCCTGGGCGCCAAAACGATCGACAAAAAGAGCAGCTATGGGTTGATTGTGTGCATCCATTTCAGGCCCAATCCTTCAGTTTTTCTCGCTTAACTTTTTCGTGCAGCGCCATAACCCCGTTAATCAACCCTTCGGGGCGGGGCGGACAGCCCGCCACATAGATATCCACCGGGACGACCTCATCCACACCCTGGACGATGGCATAGTTGTTGAACACGCCGCCGCAGGAGGCGCAGTCGCCCATGGCGATCACCCACTTGGGGTCGGGCATTTGATCGTAAAGCTGCCGCAGCACGGGGGCCATCTTGCGGCTGACGCGCCCGGCGACAATCATCAGATCCGACTGGCGCGGGCTGGCGCGCATCAGTTCCATGCCAAAGCGGCTCATATCGTAATTGGCAGCCTGGGCAGCCATCATTTCAATGGCACAGCACGCCAGACCAAAGAGCATGGGCCACATTGAATTGGTGCGCGACCAGTTGACGGCATCTTCCAATTTAACAGTAACAACTCCCAGGTTGCCGGTTTTTTGCTCTAATCCCATTCCAGCGCTCCTTTCTTCCAGGCATAGATGAAGCCCACCATTAATACCAACAGGAAGAGAATCATCTCAATCAGCCCGGGGACGCCCAGCTCACGCAGGATGACCGCCCAGGGCAGGAAGAAGACGATTTCAACATCAAAGAGGATGAAAAGCACCGCAATCAGATAATAGCGGACTGACATGCGGCGCTTGCCCTGACCATAGGGGACCATGCCCGATTCGTAGGGCGCTCCCTTGCGTTTGGTAGGGCGGTGGGGACCGAAGATCGTCCCGAGGGCAACCACCAGAAAGCCAAGCGCCAGAGCCAGAGTGAAGATGATAATGAGAGGGTAGTAATCTTGCAGCATGACCACCTCGGCGAAAGCTTACTAAATTTATCGGAATAGCGGGTTTAGTATATCACAGGACGCGATTAAAGCCACACAATAATTGTCTGTGATTACCCTTATTATACAGAGAAGCCGGGCAAATATCACCTGAATGAACCAAGCAAAATCCCCCGGACAGCCGGGGGATTTTAGAACCATGAAGAGTGGTAGGGTTATTTGATGACTTCAAATTTGGAGCCAGGAGCGCCGCAGACAGGGCATTTGTTGGGGGCGTTGCGGGCGTGGGTGTAACCGCAAATCGGGCAAACGTAGTAGTCGTATTCTTCTTCGTCCTGAACGATGTTTTCGAGGGCATGGCGGTAGAGCGCTTCGTGGACTTTTTCAACTTCCCAGGCCATGCTGAAGCTCTTGGCAGCCTTGGTGGCGCCTTCGGCTTTGGCTTCTTCAATCATGGGCGGGTACATGGTGGAGACTTCGTAGCTTTCGCCGCCAATGGCTTCCTGCAAATTCTCGGCGGTAGATTTGACGCCATCCATGGCACGCAGATGGGCATGGGCATGGATGGTTTCAGCGTGGGCAGCCGCGCGGAAGAGGCGGGCAATCTGATGGAAGCCTTCTTCGTCAGCTTTTTTGGCAAAGGCCAGATAGCGGCGGTTAGCCTGAGATTCACCTGCAAAAGCAGCTTTGAGATTATCCAGAGTCTTGGTCATTTTATTTCTCCTTTTTAGGTCAGATCAGACAGGTTAAGCATATCACATACCGGAGGCGATAGGTGTGAGCAAAAATCACCTGTAATGGTGAGGCTTGTCACCCGCGGCTAGTCCAGGATCAATTTGGCGCGCTGGAAGCGGGCTTTGGCAATGCCAATCAGCACGGCAACGGCGGTAATCAATACTACAGCCGCTATCAGCATGATGGCGCCCCAGTTGATATTTTGCAGAGCCATCTGCACCGACATTTGAAGGTCTTCAGGCAGCAACGGCAGCAAAAGCGTTGGGAGCAGCACAATCACCAGCATGACAATCGAAAGCTTCTGGTAGGCGACCCGGGCGGTGGGCGACCGGAGCGAGACCAGAACACCCAGCGAGGCCATGAGAAGGCAGGTGAGCAGGCTGAAAGCCAGTCCGCCGAAGAACAAAGGGAGGGTGTAAAACTTGAGGCCACCCGCCGGGAAAGCGATGTTAATGGTGACAGCGCCAACAATCAACGTCACCAGGGCAAAGGTAAAACCATAGGCTACCCCGGCGCCAATCTTACCGAACAGGATGGCGGTATCGGAGAGGCGGCTGGCAAGCAGTGTTTCGAGGGTGTGGCGCTCGCGCTCACCGGCAAAAGCATCGGTGACCAGGCCCAGAACCAGGAAGATGGGCATCCACATTGCCAGTGCCATGCTCATGGGGCTTACCAGCCACTCGACACCGGACTGCAAGGGCAAAAAGATGCCGAACATGCCCACAAAAATCAACAGACTGACCAGGCCCATGCGACCGGAACTGCGCTGGAGGAAAACCTCTTTCCATTCCTTCCAGATGAGGGTAAAAATATCATTCAACATGCTTGTCTTCCTCCATGAGGGTTAAAAAGACTTCTTCCAGCGAGGCTTTGCCGCGGCGGACTTCGTCAATCTGCACGCCCTGGCTGACCAAAAGCTGAACAAGGGGGGCTGTATCGACATCATCCTTGAGGGCGATGGTGATATGTTGATCTTGACGGGTTACCTCTTTGACCTGGGGCTGCTGTCGCAAAATGGACAGGGCTGCCTCAGTAAAGCCGCGCCCCACAATCTCCAGGCGGGAGCCGCCCTGGCGAAGGCGCAGTTCATCCGGCGAGCCAATCATCATGAGCTGACCCTGACGAATAACCGCCACCTGCTGGCAGAGCTTTTCGGCTTCGGCGAGGTTGTGGGTGGTCAAGAAAACAGTCACACCCTGCTGCTGCACCAGAGCAGCCAGTTCATCCCGCAGGGCCACGGCAGCAATCGGATCGAGGCCGGCGGTGGGCTCATCAAGGAAGATGATTTGAGGGCGGTGAAGCATGGCGCGGGCCACAGCCAGCTTTTGCTTCATGCCGCGGCTCCAGTTGCCGACGGGTTCTTTGCGGCGATCCCAGAGGCCCACAGCGTCGAGCAGATCGTGGATGCGCTGCTGGCGCTCGGCGGCGCTCAAATGCCAGACACGGCCATAAAATTCCAGGTTATCCTCGGCGGTCATGCGTTCATAGAGACCGGTGTGTTCCAGCAGGGCGCCGCAGCGCTGACGGATATCGTCGGCGTGGGTGGTGGTATCAAAACCGAGGACTTCGGCGCTGCCCGAGGTAGGCTCCAGCAAGCCAAGCAGCAGGCGGATGGTGGTGGTTTTACCCGAGCCGTTGGGGCCCAGAAAACCAAAGACGATGCCGGAGGGAACTTCAAAAGAAATTCCGTCCACGGCGCGCACGGTTTCAAAGGTGCGCGTCAAATTTTGGGTACGGATTGCAACAGCAGTCATGTGAGCTCCAGAGAATGGATTTACACCGCGCCGGGGAAGGGCAGACGCGGGTCAGCAGCAAGGTAAGCTTGAACCGCGGAGGCATCTCCGGCGGCAGAGGCCGCGGCCAGGTCATCTACCAGTTTGCGGTCAGCGGGTGAAGACTCAGCCCAGGGGGTGTTGAGGAGGCCCCAAAAATCCCAGGGCAGCACCTCAACGCGGGTGAGGGCCAGGCAGTCGCGCAAGACATTGCCGCGCACAAAATCCCAGCCGTGCCACTCAAAAATGCCGAAGTTGTCGGGGTCAGCCTGACCGGTCTGGCAGAGCTGCCAGGCCGCGCCGCCGTTGATAAACTGCCCCGGCGGCAGGTTGAGTGGGTCATACGTGATGCCCAGCACTTCACGCTGCAGAGCATCTAGCTGGGCATCTGCCAGCACCCAGCGGGCGGCAGATGCATCCCACAGTTCGGCGACCCAATGATCTTCGTAGTGGTTGGGGATAAAGTAGGTGGCGAAGCCGCAGCGGGCCCGGGCAGGGTAGCCCTGGGCGCGGCGAATGGCGCACAGCAGGGTGGTGATATCCCGGCAGTTGCAGACCAGGCGGCGGTCCAGCGGGCGCGGTTCGTTCAACGGGTGGTCATCCAGTTCGAGCAGGCGGGCCAGTTTGGCTTGAGCCGGGCGAAGCTGGACTTCTTTTTCACGGTCTTCGGTTAATTGCAGACCGTATCGTTTGGCCCAGAAAATATGGACCACCAGGTGCTGGAGGCAGTCCACCAGGGCCGGAAGATCTACAGGCAGGGCGTTAATCAGCGAGCGGTAGGGGCCCAGATCTGTCATGGGGCCTGGCTGACAAAAATCAGAAATAGAGGGGGCGGTGACCATGGATTATTACCTCATCAGGCGGCCTGAAGCGGCCCTGCCGGGGAACCCGACAAGGCCGCTGAAAAGGTCGAATAATTAGCGAGCCCAGAAATTAAATTCGTCAACCTGGACGGTGAGATTTTGGGTTTCATCGGAGCCAACAAAGAGGCCAAGGTAGCCGCTCTGATAGCTCTCATCCGTCATCTCGCCGACCTTGACGCCGTTGACATACAGGGTGAGGTGTTTGTTTTCAGCCAGCAGGCCAATGCGGTTGGTCTGGTTGGCGCCCGCCAGAATGGCGGCGTTGGTGGTCCAATAGACGTGGGTGGTCCAGGTGCCAGGATCGGTGGTGCCATCCCACTCGGCAAAGCGGTATTGGCCGAGGCAGTTGATACCGATCAGGTAGCCGCGGGTAGCGGGGTTCTTCTCGGGAACGCGGGCATAGAAGCCGAAGTGATCGGTGCCGGAGCAGGCCTCAAAACGGGCGGTGATTTCGGCATAGAAGTTGGCAGTGGGGCCGTAAGTGATGAGCCGCCAGCCATCGGTTTCGGTGAGGGCGGTCAGCAGCATTTTGCCATCGCGGAAGGTGACCGCGGTGTAGGTATCTTCGCCGGTGGGCCAGTAATCGCTGTTATCCAGCTTGTCGGTGAAGGTGGGATTGCCCAGCGTCTGGCGGGGATCATTGGTGGGGAAGGTGGGGGTGGGCAGCGGCGTGGGCGTATCGGTGGGTTGAACAAGCGGCGTGGGAGAGATGCTCAAAGCCGTGGGGGTGGGTGCGCCGCCGCCATCGGTCGGTTTGGGCTGCACTGTTGCCGTAGCCGGGATGTTGATGGTGGGCGTGGGCAGGGCCACCGTAGGCAGGGCTTCAATCTGCTGGGTGGGCACATCTGCCGGGG
Source organism: Longilinea sp. (assembly GCA_017996955.1). Classification (GTDB taxonomy): domain Bacteria; phylum Chloroflexota; class Anaerolineae; order Anaerolineales; family Anaerolineaceae; genus JAGOFZ01. The sequence continues at coordinate 85,643 of JAGOFZ010000001.1, read as the reverse complement.
AGGTGGGGCTGGGCTGGTTGGTCAGGACGAGGGCGACCTGGGTGGCCATATCGGCGTCCGAGGGGGTGGGCTGAGCCTGACCGAAGTTCAAAATGCTGCAGCCAGCCAGAAGCAGGCTGAACACCAGCAACAGGGGGATAATACGCTTCATTTCTCTTTTCTCCTTGATGAATGACGGAGCAATTTCCGTCTGACGAAATGACGCCGGGCCCGGGATGAAAGTTCCCTAGCCCAGTTTGTAGCCAATGCGGCGTAAGAATTGCGTGCGCCAGGCGATGCCAGCTTCATCCTCAACCCCAAGGGGTTGGTCGCCATCCACCACACCAAGGATGCCCCGGCCTGCGCCCAGTTGGGCGACAATCACCGTGGTGGGGTTGGCGGTGGCGCAGAAAATACGGCAGACTTCGGGGGCGTTCTGGACTGCTTTGAGGACATTGATGGGATAAAAACCGGGGGCGAGGAAGATGATAAAGCTGTGCCCGGCGCCAATGGCCAGGGCATTCTGGCGGGCCAGTTCAATCATTTCGGCGTTGGTGCCGCTCCAGCGCACCAGGCGCTCGCCGGAGGCTTCACAAAATGCCAGGCCAAATTGAATGCCCGGGACGGCATTGACCAGGGCTTCGTGTAGATCCTCGACTGTTTTAATGAAGTGCGACTGACCGAGGATGAAATTAATTTCTTCCGGTTTTTGAATTTGAACAGGGATGAGTTCCATAGATTCCACTCCTGAAACTTTGAATCTGGGATTATTGTACACGAAAAACCCAAAAAGAACGAAGATAGGGTAAAATCAACGGACGCTGAAACCCGGCATTGGAAAGGATAGAACCGCTTGTTTGAACTTGTTTTTCTCGGCACTTCGGCCTCGGCCCCATCGGCAAAACGCAGCCTGCCTGCGCTGGTGGTTAAGCATGATGAGCACCGGTTTCTGGTAGATTGCGGCGAGGGGACCCAGCGGCAGATTTTGCAGTCGGGGATCGGGTTCAAACGGCTCAATCAGATTTTGATTACGCACGGGCACCTGGATCACATCCTGGGGCTGGCGGGGTTATTATCCACCTATTTGCGCTGGGAAGCAATTGACGAGCTGACCATCTACGGGGGACGGGCGGCGCTGGAGCGGATTCACGACCTGCTGTATGGGGTGGTGCTGCGCGGCGCACAGGCGCCAATGCCCATTCAGATGCAGGCGGTGGAGCGGGGCACGTTCTGGTCGGCGGACGGTTTCAGTATTTCGGCGTTTCCGGTGCAGCACCGCGGGCCCGACTGTCTGGGGTTTGTGTTTGAGGAACCGGGGCGGCGGCCCTTTTTGCCAGAAAAAGCTGAGGCGCTGGACATTCCGGCGGGCCCATGGCGGCGTGATCTGGCGGCCGGGCAGGCCATTACCCTGCCGGATGGACGGACGATTGCGCCGGAAGCTGTGCTGGGAGACTTCAAGGCCGGCACGCGGCTGGTGGTGGTGGGTGATACCGGTGAGACGGATTCGCTGGTTGAGATCTGTCGCGGGGCGGATGGTTTGGTGATTGAAGCGACCTATTTGGATGAAGAGGCCGATATGGCCCGGCAGTTCAACCATCTGACGGCGCGCCGCGCCGCCGAGCTGGCGTTGAAAGCCGGGGTGGGTGCGCTGTATCTGACGCATGTCTCACGGCGCTACCGCGAGAAGGATATTCTGGCTGAGGCGCAGTCGGTATTCCCGACTGCGGTGGTGGCGCGCGATTTTGACAGCTTTACGGTGAAGGCGGCCGCTTAGGATTTGGGGTTTAGGGTTTGAGCGTTAGGTTTTGAGAGGGGGGCGCAACACACCAAAACTGTGATGGTATAATTTTGAGCATGAAATCGTATGTGAAGCTGGGCATTTTGATACTGGCAATGGTCCTGGCTGGCTGTACGGCCACGCCAACCCCAACGGCGCAGCCTACGCGGGCGGGGGCATTCACACCGCTGCCTTCTGCCACGCCGCTGCCATCGGCCACACCCACCAGCCCTTATACGGCTACGCCGCTGCCCACCCCCACCCCAACACCGCGCACGCATGTGGTGAAGGCCAATGAAGATATGTTCGGGATTGCGCTGCGCTACGGCGTGCCCGTGGAAGTCATCAAGACGTTGAATCCCACGGTTGACCCGCGGATTATGAGCATTGGCACGGTGCTGCTGCTGCCCGAAGTGACACCGCCGCCGCCGGGCGAGGCCACCCCCACCCCCACTGCCGCACCGCTGCAACTGGGCGAGCCCGCCTGCCTGCCCGATGCCGGGGGCGGCTGGTGGTGTTTTGTGATGGCATCCAGCGAGAGCCGGTTGGAGAATGTGGCGGTGCTGATGCAGTTCACCGATCTGCAAAGCGGGCAGGAAGCGGCAGAAACTGCCACCCTGCCGCTGAATGTGCTGCCGGCCGGGCAGGCGCTGCCGCTGGCGGCGCACTTTAGCAATGCCTTACCCGCCGGAAAACCGGCTTTGCAGCTCGTCAGTGCACTGCCGCTGGCAGCCGACGACCCGCGCTATGTGCCGGTGGAGGTTGTGAACCCGACCACAACCATTGACATTAATGGGAAGTGGGCCGCAGTCAGCGGACAGGCGGCGTTGCGTGAAGGGGCAGTGGCGGCGCGCTGGTGCCGGGTTCTGGCGGTGGCCTATGATGAATCCGGGGCGGTGATTGGCCTGCGCTGGTGGGACAGCCCGGCGCCGCTCTCCACGGGAGATGAGGCGGAGTTCGCGTTTACCGTTTACGCGCTGGATGGTCGGATTGCGCAGGTGGCGCTGTTTGTAGAAGCCGGGCAGTAGCCGTCAGGGCGTGGGGGTTGCCGTTGGCGAGGGGGTGAACGTCTGCGTGGGGGTGGGCGTGATGCTGGGAGTCAGGGTTTCGGTGGGGGTTAGTGTAATCGTGGGCGTATAGGTGACTGTTGGGGTGGGCGTCAGGGTCAGTGTGGGGGTCTGCGTGGGCGTGGGGGCAACCGTCAGGGCGGCTTCGAGGGTCAGCACAGTATTGGTGAACGGTTCGGGGGTCAGCACAAAATTGATGGCCTGTTGGATGCGCTGGCGCACTGCGTCTGGAATGGACAAGACTACCGGCGCGGGGATGGGTCCGGCGATTTCCCAGGGGGTTAGATCAGCGGGTTGGATTTGAAAATAGCCAATCCGGTTTTCATCGCCCAGTTGAACAGCCAGGGGAACAGCCAGCAGCAGGTCTTCAAGCGAGAGGCTGGTTTCGATAAATGGGCGGTAATCGAAATATAGATCGGGCAGATTGACGAGTGAGCCGCTTTCCAATAGACCCATAAAGAGGATGCGGGCGACTTCCTGTTGGCGAAAATTGCGCGCCAGTTCGTCGCTGCCATCCCGATAGCGCAGGTAGCAGAGGGTCTGTTCGCCATTCAAGACCTGCGGACCAGCGGGGATGCCGCCGCAGGCATGAGGCGGCAAAGGCTCGAGCAGGGTAATCTCCAGGCCGCCAATATCATCTACAAACCAGATCAGGGCATCCTCGTAAATCACCAGCCAGTCATCGGGGCGCAGACCCAGGTTGTAGGCCAAGGCATCGGAAATCGTGCGAAAATCACCTACGGCATAGGCAGTGTTCAGGCGCTGCATGGTCTGACCCGGAACGTAGCCCAACAGATCGGGTGGGACGGACAGCAGGCTGGCCTTGGCAAGGCGCGGGTGATAAATGATGAGCAGGATGGCATCGGTGCGGCCCGGGTAAGGCGCGGGCTGATCCATGCCGAGGACAGCCAGCACGCGGATTTCATCCGGGAGGGAGAGGCCGGTGAGCGGCGCGGGGATGGGCGTGACGGGCGTTTGACGGGGAGCGGCAAACGGCGCCCAGATGGGCAGGGCGCCCGCCGGGGTTGGTGTGGCAGATGGCAATTCCGACGCAGGCGTAAGACTATACGCAACTGATGGCGTGGCTGTCGGAGTAGCGCTGCGTGATGAGGGCAGCGGCGTTTGCGACCCACACCCCCACAGGCCAAGTAAAATCAACGCGGCCAAAATCGGGATTGAAATGCGATTGAACGTGCGCATGTGCTGGGATTATAGCACACGCCAGCGGGAACCCCGGTGGATGCGCCGGCGTCTTATCAGGGCAACCTTTTGGGTTGATCTGGGTTAATGCTTGTAGAGATTTCTAAGAAATGGAGGTGGAACAATATGGCTATTATTTATCTTACTGCGGCTGTGGTTGGGCTGCTCTTTGCGGCAATGGCCTGTCTTGCTCCCACCTCGGATGAGTGAGGGCGGGGTCAGCGCATGGGGATGAACTGCACCTGATCGCCCGGCGCCAGCAAGCAGGGTGGACGGGCGGTCAGGTCAAATAAGGCGACTTCAGTGCGTCCAATCAGACGCCAGCCACCGGGGGACGCGAGCGGATAGATGCCCGTCTGTTCACCGGCAATGCCAACCGAACCCGCTGGAACGCGGCGGCGTGGGGTTTCGAGGCGCGGCGCGGCAATGCTCGCATCCAGACCGCCCAGATACGGGAAGCCCGGCAGAAAGCCCATCATATAGACGGTATATTCAGCCGCGGCATGGCGGCGGATGACTTCGGCAGTGGTCAACCCGGCATGACGGGCAACAAAATCAAGGTCAGGGCCCCATTCACCGCCATAACGCACCGGAATTTCAACGCGGCGCGCGGGAGGGAGCGGCTGCTGCCCCAATGAGGTGTGCAAATCCCTCACGCCATCTATGACGGCAGGCAGTGAGGTTTGCAGCGGGTCGAAATGGATCACAAGGGAAACATATCCGGGCACAACCTCACAAATACCGGGAAGCCGCGCCCGCATCACCCGGACCGCCAGGGCATGAACCTGTTGATTAACGCTGCGGTCGAGCTGGCTGCCGAGATAAACAATCACAGCCGAATCGCCATAGGGATGAATGGTTAAATTAGAGAAATCGGGCATGAGGTCAATTTTACCCGTTATGATACAATGAACAAGATTTTACAGCCTGAATTTTTCCGGATTTTTTCATGCCCCATCAATTAGCGATTGATTTTGGCACCACCAATACGGTGCTGGCGCGCTGGAACGCGGACTTAAACTGCGCCGAAACGGTTATGCTGCCGGGTCTGAGCCAGCCAGCAGAGAGTTCTCAGCCGGTACTGGTACTGCGCAGCCTGGATGACCCGGTGCTGGCGGTCCGCTACGCGGCCGGGCTGAGCTGGCTGGAGCTGTGCGGCACGGCCTGCCTGAAGGATTATGCCGCCCGGATTGAGCAAGCCTGCGGGAAAGACCGGCAGCCACTGCTGCGAGCGCTATTCCATGCCAGTAATTATCTGGGGATCGAATTATCGGCGCCGGATGTGCTGGCAACCCTGCTGCCCGCCCTGCTGGCGGCGCTCCACGATGATCACCCGGCAGCCCGGCTGGGTGCCACCTGGCCGCTGGCATGGATGCAGCATCCGCAAGCAGATGAGGCGCTGCGCAGTGCATTCGCCGTCGAAATGGATGCCGATACCCAGGCTGAGATGCTGTACATTATCCACTCGCTCTCGCCAAAGCTGGGGGCCGAACTGCTGCTCACAGCAGAAAGCAGCCCCGCCGAGGTGGTGCAGCAGATGGCCGCGCGGCTGCGACTTTTTAGATAGCTACCCGGTCTGGGGTATAATCTGCCCCACTATGAATTCAAAACGCTCATTCTACAGTCGCCTGTTTTCGCTGGCAATTCCCATTATTGCGCAGACGTTTATTTCATCTTCGCTCAACCTGCTGGATGTTTTGATGATCGGTCAGTTGGGCGAGACTTCGGTTGCTTCGGTGGGGTTAGCCAACCAGGTTTTCTTCCTGCTGCAATTTTTGCTGTTTGGCATCAACAGCGGGGCGGCGGTATTTACGGCGCAGTTGTGGGGCAAGGGCGATGTGCCCAATATCCGCCGGGTGCTGGGGATCGGGCTAACCATGGGGGTCAGCGGCGGGCTGCTGTTTGGCGCGATTGCCCTGCTGGTGCCAGAAGCAGCATTGAGTATCTATACGCAAGACCCGGCGGTGAAAGAATTAGGCTCCAGCTACCTGCGAACCGTGGGGTACAGTTACCCACTGATGGCGCTGACCTTTGGCTACGCCTCGGTGCTGCGCAGCACGGGCAATGTGCGCCCGCCGATGGTGGTCAGCATCATCGCGTTAAGCATCAAAACAATGCTCAACTACCTGTTGATCTTTGGCAACCTGGGCTTTCCAGAGATGGGCGTTCAGGGAGCGGCGCTGAGCACGGCCATTGCACGTACGCTGGAATGCATCATGATGCTCAGCTACACCTACATCAAGCGGCTGCCGACGGCCGGAACGCCGCGGGAGTTGTTCTCGTTTGAGCGCAAATTCGTCTGGACGTACCTCAAAATTGCATTTCCTGTGGTGATTAACGAAGTGCTGTGGTCCATGGGCATCAGCGCATACAACGCGGTCTATGGGCATATCGGCACTGAGGCTATTGCGGCGATTAATATCGCCTCCACCATTGAAAGCCTGGCCTTTGTGATTTTTATCGGCATATCTGATGCCACGGGAATCCTGGTGGGCAATCAGATTGGGGCCAAAGATGAACCCGGCGCATTTGAGACCGCCGGACGCTCAATCCGGCTGGCGGTTCTGGGCGCAATGCTGATGGGCGGCGTGATTTTCATCATCTCCGGGCCCATGCTGACGCTGTACAATGTGGCGCCAGAAGTAAAACTGTTTGCTCGTTCCATCCTGACGATTCAGGCCTGCCTGCTGTGGGTGCGGGTCTCGAATATGACGTTGATTGTGGGGGTACTGCGCTCCGGTGGGGATACGCGCTTCAGTATGTTCCTGGATGGCGTGATGATGTGGATTGTGGGCGTGCCCAGCGCACTGCTGGGTGCGTTTGTGTTCCATCTGCCGGTCTACTGGGTCTATTTGATGGTGATGAGCGAAGAGCTGCTCAAGTTTGTCTTGAGCCTGCTGCGTTACCGCTCGAAGAAGTGGATCCACAACGTTTCGCAGGCCGTGTAAGTTTTTCGTTCCATGTACCAGGTTAGCGCTGGGTTGATATCCAGACGTTTGTGCCGTCGGTAGTGAGGTGAGACCAACCGTGGGCTGCGGCAGACAGCGGCGTCGATTCGCCAAAGATCAGGCTGGCGCGGCCCTGCCAGACCGCAGCACACTGCGCATCAGAGAAGCAGTAGATAGCGGTGAAACTACCGGCATTGGGCAGGTCGGCGGGGGCAAAATTGCCCGGGAGCAGGGCGCGGAAAGCGCCGTATTCGACCAATAACGCAGTGCCGGTGGGGGAATCAGCCAGAACGGTCAGGCGAGCGCCATCGCCCAGGTCCCAGGCCTGGCCGGGCAGCAGGGGCGCGGTGGGAACAGCGAGGGCGCGCAGGCTGGTTTCTACCCGGCGAGCCGTGGCGCGGGACTGGGCATTCCAGTAAATCTGAGCTGCGGGGTAGCGCTCCAGGGTGCGCGGCAGTCCAGCCAGGGCAGCGGCCGAGCGGTCGGTGAGAATGACGGCGTCCAGAGAGCGATCAAAGAGGGGCAGGCGGCGGCCCAACGCATCGGAGAGCAGGGTGGTTTTAGGGCCCGCATCCACCAGGATGGAGGCGCCGCCGGGCGTCTGGATGAGGACTGCCCGACCACCCTCCAGGCCTAGAGCGGTGAGATGCAGCCGACCGTCCGGCGCCGACAATGCGCCGCGCCAGAGCAAGCCAGCCAGGAGCGCGGCCAGCACAATTTGGGTGGCAGGTTTGAGCCAGCGCCGCAGGCGGGTTTGGCTGCGGCCAAACGTCAGGAAGAGCAGCGCAGCGTAGAAAAGCGCCGCAAAAAACCAGGGAGCATCACTCAATGGGATGGCCGCCAGCGGCGCGCCTGCCAGCCATTCAGCCAGGTGGATGGTGTAACTGAGCAGCGGCAGGGTGATGGCAGCAAGCAGGCGGCCCAGGGGAAGGAAAATCAGGGCGGCAATCACGGAGACCCCGCCCAGGGTCATCACCAGCGGCTGCGGGGGGAGAATTAATGGGTTGGCAATCAGGCTGACGAGGGAAATCTGGCGGAACTGCGCCCAGATGACCGGCAGGGTGGTGAGCTGGGCCGCCAGGGTAGTGAGCAGATATTCACCCACCGGAGCAGCCAGGCGGCGCGCCCAGCGCTCACCCAGGCGCCGTTCAGCCCAATTTGTAAACGCAGACTGGAAGGGTCCGGCGTACAAAATCATGCCGAGTGTGGCGGTGAAGGAAAGTTGAAAGCTGGGATTCCACGGCAGGAGTGGATTAAAGAGGCTCATCAGCGCGGCGGTGAAGGCCAGGCTGTTGACGCCCACCTGCCGCCGCCCCAACAGCAGCCCGCCAAGGCCCACCGCTCCCATGATCGCCGCACGCGTGACGGGTGGATCAGCGCCGACCAGGATGGTGTAGGCGGTGATGGTGAGCACGGCGGCCAGGGCCGCCCAGGGACGCGGCAGCAGGCGGGAGAACAGCATCAGAAACAGACCGCTGAGGATGGAAATGTTGAAGCCGGAGATGGCGATGATGTGAGCGGTGCCGGTGACCCGGAAGGCCGCCTGAACATCCGCCGGGATGTCGCTTTCGAGGCCGAGGAGAATGCCCGAAAGCAAGGCAGCCTCGGGCTGGGGATAGAGTTGATTGATGCGGGCATGGGCGCTCGCGCGCAAGCTGTAGATTGCGGACAGAAGCGGATTGCCTGCGTTGCGCGCCAGCAGGCGGACGCGCGGCTGATAAAGTACCGAATGAATGCCCTGACCAGCAAGATAATCCCGGTAGGAAAATTCATCATTTTCGCCGGGGGTTTGAGGTTCGCCAATAAGCTCCAGGCGGTCGCCGTAGCGCCAATCACCGGGAAGCAGAAAGACCTGGGCCACGCCGCGCACGGGTTTATCCGGGGCGGAATCCGAGGTCAGGCGCTCCACCCGGACACGTACCAGAACCGAGGCATCACGCAGATCGGGCGGGGCTGATATGACGCCCACCAGACGCAGGCTGCCCGAATCGTTATAGTAGGCCAGGTCACGCGGCTGCCAGGCGGGCTGATGGAGGACATAACGCAGTCCGCCCAGGCAAAACGCCAGCAGAACCAGACCGGCCAGCACCCGTCCAAAGCGCCGCCAGTACGCCAGCCAGCGCCAGGGGGGCCGGAAACGGGCCTCCAGGATGGACAGGGCCAGCGCCGCCAAACTCAGACCTGCCCAGAGCCACAGGCCTGCGCCCAGCGCGGCTGCAGCGCCCAAACCTGCCAGAAACGCGAGGGAAAGCCAGAGCAGCGGCATTGGGGCTACTTCGGCAGCCGGTAGGGCAGCAGGGCCGGAACACGCTGACGATAAGCCACATAGGCCTCGCCAAATTCGTCAATCAGCTTGGATTCTTCAAGCGGGAGAGCCAGCGTAATATAAAGGGTGGCGCCCAGAGCCAGCGCCAGCCAGTTCCAGGTCATCCAGGGCATGAGGTAGAGGGAGAGGAGCGAAAGGGTATAGACCGGGTGGCGCACCCAGTGGTAGAGGCCATCAGTGCGCAGCATGGGTGGGGCTTGCCGGGCCTGAGGGCTCCAGAGGGCATCCAGACCAAGGAAGGCCAAAGCACCCGTCTGTCCAAAGGTGATGAGGATGCCCGCGGCGCAGGCGCCCTGGAGCACCAACATCAACATACGCCAGGGTTGGGCAACGGTATATATAGGATCGGCGGGCAGCCCAAAAACCAGGAGCAGGATTGGGATGAAGGTGATTGCGGCCTGAGCCGAGAAGAAGAGGCGGTAATACCGCCGCCCAGGCTCGCCCAGCCAGCGCACTGCCAGGGCTTTGGCACGCCGTGAAGCCAGAAAGGAGTGCAGCGCACCGTAGAGCGCAATGGCAATGAGGATCATCCAGAAGTTGAGCATGGGATAATTATAGTAGGAATTGGGATTTAGGATTTAGGATTTAGGGTTTGGGGTTGGGGATTTAGATTTTGGAGAGCCGAGTGGGGCATGAAGCGCCTGCGGCTGGAGCGGGCCAAAAGAAAGCCTGGCTGCTTGCGCAGCCAGGCTGATCACTAAGGTTGGGCGCCGGTTATTTGAGGATAATCGGCAGGTAGATGTACTTCGTCTCGGGCATATCCACCACGGTGAGGGTGACGGTGGCGACGTTGGAGTCGCTGGTGCCGTCATTGGCCACGTAGGTGAAGGTGTCGGTGCCGAAGAAGTTGGGCGCCGGGGTGTAGGTGAACGAACCGTCGGCGTTCAGCGTCAGGGTGCCGTTAGTCGGACCCGCTACCAGTACAGCGGTGATCGGATCCTCGTCGGCATCGGTGTCGTTGTTCAGCACACCCGGAGCAGCAATGTTCAGGACGGTGTCCTCATCCATCTCGTAGGCATCGTCACCCGCCACCGGGGCCGCGTTGTCGGGCACATCGGTGATGGTGATGGTGATGGTGCCGGTGTCGCTCAGTTCGCCGTCACTGACGGTGAACTCGAAGCTGTCTTCGCCGAAGTAGTCGGCAGCGGGGGTGTAGGTGAAGGTGCCGTTAGTGTTGATCACCACCACACCATGAGCAGTGTTACCCGAACCAGTGAAGGTCAGGACGGTGTTGTCCACATCGCTGGCAGTGAGGGTGCCGTTCAGAACAGTATCCTCATCCATGGTGTAGCTGTCATCATCGGCCACCGGGGCATCATTGACTGCCACGACCGTGACGGTCACGTGAGCCGTGTCGGTCTCCGTGCCGTCGCTGATGGTGTAGTCAAACCCGGCGGTGCCGTTGAAGTTGAGCTCGGGGGTGAAGGTGATCGTGCCCGCAGCCAGTGCCACCGTGCCACCCGTTGCATTGCTGACTTCGGTCAGGCTGAGGGTGTCCAGATCCACATCGGTATCATTGGCCAGCAGGGCGCTGTCCAAGATCTCAACAGCCGTATCCTCGTTGGTTGAGGCGGTGTCATCCACGGCGACAGGGGCGTCGTTGACGGCCACAACCGTGACGGTCACATGACCGGTGTCGGGCGTGGTGCCGTCGGTGATGATGTAGTCAAACCCGGCTTCGCCATTGAAGTCCGCCGCAGGCGTGAAGGTGATCGTGCCCGCGTCCAGAACCACCGTGCCGCCCGTCGCGTTGCTGACCCCGGTCACCGTCAGGGTGTCCAGGTCAACATCGGTGTCGTTGGCGAGCAGGGCGCTGTCAAGGATCTCCACCGCGGTGTCCTCGTTGGTCTCGGCGGTGTCATCCACTGCCACCGGGGCGTCATTGACCGGAGCCACCG
>JAGOFZ010000001.1:0-74348 GCA_017996955.1 Longilinea sp. | reverse complement strand
CGGTGTCCTCGTTGGTCTCGGCGGTGTCATCCACTGCCACCGGGGCGTCATTGACCGGAGCCACCGTGATAGTCACATGGCCGGTGTCGGTCAGATTGCCATCGGAAACGGTGTAGTCAAACCCGGCGGTGCCGTTGAAGTCGGCGGCGGGGGTGAAGGTGATCGTGCCTGCAGCCAGCACCACGGTGCCGTTGGTCGGGTTGCTGACCTCGGTTACCGTAAGGGTGTCCAGGTCAACATCGGTGTCGTTGGCGAGCAGGGCGCTGTCAAGGATCTCCACCGCGGTGTCCTCGTTGGTCTCGGCGGTGTCATCCACTGCCACCGGGGCGTCATTGACCGGAGCCACCGTGATAGTCACATGGCCGGTGTCGGTCAGATTGCCATCGGAAACGGTGTAGTCAAACCCGGCAGTGCCAGTGAAGTTGAGCTCGGGGGTGAAGGTGATTGTGCCTGCAGCCAGGGCCACTGTGCCACCCGTTGCATTGCTGACTTCGGTCAGGCTGAGGGTGTCGCCATCGGCATCGGTGTCATTGGCCAGCAGGGCGCTGTCCAGGATGTCGACGGGAGTGTCCTCGTTGGTCGAGGCCGTGTCATCCACCGCCACCGGGGCATCATTGACATCACCCACGGTGACAGTCACGTGAGCCGTGTCGGTCTCCGTACCGTCGCTGATGGTGTAGTCAAACCCGGCGGTGCCGTTGAAGTTGAGCTCAGGCGTGAAGGTGATTGTGCCTGCAGCCAGGGCCACCGTGCCGTTCGTGGCGTTGCTGACCCCGGTCACCGTCAGGGTGTCCAGGTCAACATCGGTGTCGTTGGCGAGCAGGACGCTGTCCAGGATCTCAACGGGGGTGTCCTCATTGGTCGAGGCGGTGTCGTCCACCGCCACCGGGGCATCATTGACTGCCACGACCGTGACGACTACATGGCCGGTGTCGGTCGCCGTGCCGTCGGTGATGATGTAGTCAAACCCGGCTTCGCCATTGAAGTTCGCCGCAGGCGTGAAGGTGATGGTCTCTCCAACCAGGGCCAGGGTGCCGTTCGTGGGGTTGTTGAGCTCAACCAGGGCAAGGATGTCGCCGTCGACATCGGTGTCGTTGGCGAGCAGGGTGCTGACCTGGATGTTGACGGGAGTGTCCTCGTTGGTTGAGGCGGTGTCATCCACCGCCACGGGAGCATCGTTGACCGGGGTCACAGTGATGGTCACTGTGGCCGGAGCCGAGGTCTCGAGCCCGTCGCTCACCGTGAAGGTGAAGCTGTCGGTGCCGTTGAAGTCAGCCGCAGGCGCGTAGGTCAGCGCGGGAGCAATGCCGCTCAGGGTGCCGTTGGTGGGTCCGGTCACGACCGTGTAGGTCAGGGTGCCCGGATACTGGTCCACACCCGTCAGGGTGATGGCCAGGGGGGCTTCTTCAGGAGTGGTGACCGCCTGATCGTCGGCTGCCGGGATGTCGTTGAAGAGGACATCCACGGTCACATCATCGGTGAAACCATAGGCATCGGCCACGGTGCCGGTGAAGGTGTAGTCGCCGGGCAGGTAGCTGCCGTTGATCTTCAGCGGGGCATCGGGCTGGCCCCTCAGATGTGTAAGGCCATCCACCAAGGTGTAGTCGGTGCCGACAACCTTGAGCAGGAAGATCGGCTCAGTGCCGTTGATGATCTCCCACATCATGCCCTGCCAGCCGGTGGCACCCGCCACCACGCCCTGGGCAGCCCAGTAGTCGATGAAGCCGGTCGGGGCGGTGTCAACAAAGAACTCGTAGTACCCATCGACAACCGGGCGGTTGACGGTCAGGGTATCGGTATCCAGGTAGTAGTATTCCACAGCCGGATCCAGCGCCATGGTGAAGCCCGCGGCGTAGCTGCCGGGCACCAGCGTCCAGGGTTTGGCCGCCGCTGCATCGTCAGACTGCCGCAGGTCGAGATCGGTCACTTCAAACTCGGCCACAACCACCGCCGTACCGGCCAGCGTGTCCAGGACCGTGTCCGGATCAGTGGCCAGGTCGTAGAGCACAATGGAGACGGGGTAGCTGCCGGGGGTGTTGAAGGTGGCCCGGAAGGAGGAGGTGGCGTTGTAGGGCGCACCCATCGGGAAACCGGTGGGCGGGCCAAAGTCGCCAATCACATCGGCCCCATCCTGCGTCAGCGGCAGGGGCAGCCAGATGTCGGGTTCAACCGAAGTTTCAAGGTACTCGAAGCTGGCAATGTCCGCCAGGGTGATTCCAGACATGCGGAAGCGGGCCAGCACATTCGTGAAGGTTCCGCCCGTGACCGGGTTGTCCAGCGTGACATGGAATTCCTGCTGCAGTCCGACCATGTACTCGCCCTCATAATCGAGGGAGGAGAGGGTGGGCAGGACATAGGCATTTGGAGCAAAGCAGATCTGCTCGTTGTCCACGTCGATGCAGACATTGTCCGGGCCTGCCGCAGCCGGGGCCGTGTAGGTCGAACTGGTGACGCCGCTCAGGAAGGTCGTGGCGGCCGGGTCAAGGCTGCCATTGGTGGCGGTGAAGACGGCGGGGGTGGTGTCGGGCACAAAGCCGTCGACCGAGGTGTCGGCAGCGGCCGAGTTGAAGATCAGGTCCGCATCGAGCAGGCCTGTGCCGCCAACCGGGAGACTGAGCGGAGCAAAGTCGGCCGAAAGTACCAGCCAGGGATCAGCATCAACCACGCCCGTGCCCGTGATGGTGTCGCAGTCACCGGCAACGTCGTTGGGGCCTGCGTTGCAGCCCCACCAGTTGTTCTCAGCAGCCGCAGCGGCCAGTGTGGCATCAAGACCAGTGGTGTTGCCGAACAGGCGGTTGTGGTGCATGACCAGACCAGTGTCGGCTGCATCATCGACCACAATGCCAGATCCATTGTCCACAATGGTGTTGAAGGTCACAAGCGTGCCGGTTGAGCCACCATAACCCCAGGTGGTATCAAAGCCAACGGTGATACCCTGTTGGTTCTCATGAATATTGTTGTCAATAATGGCAACGTCATCCACACCGACCAGCAGGATACCCGCAGCAGACCAGCCAGCCCCGGTATAGTCATTGCCAGAGACATCGTTGCCGTCAATGGTGGCGATTGCACCATAACCAATCTGGATGCCATTTTGACCGATAACATCAGTTGGGCCGTGTCCGGTAACGATGTTGTCAAGAATCTGGGCTTGCGCCGCCAATTCGTTGACCACAATACCGGCTTTCTGGTAATCGCTGATCTGATTGTTCTGGATCAGGACTGTATGGGAATAGGTAACATCGTAAACATGATTGACCATAACGCCAATGCCATCCTGAGCACCGCTGAAGGTGGCATCGCGCATTCCGATCAGGACCGAGTCGGTCAGGGAGCCGTTGGAGCCCCAGAAGTACACGCCGACAAACTGACCGCCGCCCGTACCCTTGCCATCACCGTCAAAGGTGAAGCCGGAAATATAGGCCGTGGTTTTGTCCACACCCACCAGCGGGTTCATGGTGCCGTTCCAGGTATAGGAGGGCATTGTGGCAGGCGCCTTGACGATGGTGGTGGCGCTGCCAGCACCCGTCAGCGTGATCGCTTTGTAGAGATACAGCGCTTCGGTGTAGGTGCCATCAACCACATAGGTGGTCCCACCTGCCACGACCGCGGTGATGGCTTCCTGGATGGTATCAAAGGCGTCGTAGCCAATGACATGCGTACCAGAACCCACCGGGAAGGCCGGGGTGACTTCGGTGCCATCCGGCAGACCAATCCAGGCATCATCTGCCCAGGTAATGGACGGGGCAGTGAGATTCAGGCCAATGATTACCGGGTCGTGGTCGCTGGATCTGTATTGATGCGTCAGGTAGAGATCTGGATTTTTGAACTCGGTGTTGTAGTCGATCACAGAGGGTTCATCCGCGTTGATGTGCCAGAAGGACACATCGGTAATCTGCGCGGTGGCAGTGGCGGTGGAGAGGGCATGATCGAGATAGCCGGCTGTGCCGTCAAAGACGTAGGAGTAACGCTCGGCTGCGGGCACAAAGGCGGCAATCTGGTTCACCAGGCCGCCGTCCGTCAGCACGGCAATCGGGTCTTCGGCGCCGTAGGCGTTCAGGTCGCCCATCACGAACACGTCCGGGTCGAGGGGCAGCAGGGAGGTTTCGATGAGGTCAAGCAGCGCCGCGGACTGCAGCATGCGTTTGGCATTCCAGCAGCCCTGGCCGTCGCCCTGGTCAGCATCCGCGCCGCTGGCGGGGCAGCCGCCCTTGGATTTAAAGTGGTTGGCCACCACCACAAACTGTTCACCGGTGGCAATTTCTTCAAATTCCTGGGCGAAGGGCGAGCGGTCGAAAATTAAATCGTCGGTGCTGATGGAAGCTCCCACAGGAACAACCGTGGTGGTTTTGTAGAGCATGGCGACCTGGATAAAGTCGCTATCGGTTTCGGTGGCGGGATCAAAGTAACCCAGCAGCGGGTCGGCCACAACCGCGTACAGGCCGGGCGTGCCGAGGTAAGCGTTCAGCGCGTTGGCTAGCGCCTGCGGGGCGCCAATGCCGCCCGCCGCGCCATCCCAGGATTCAATTTCCATCAGGGTGTACACGTCACCGTTTTCGGCGGCCAGCGCCGCCACCAGCTTATCCTGCTGGCGGGTGAATTCGGCTGCTGTGTCAGCGCCGCGTGGGGTGTTGGAACCGCCATAGGGGAAGGTAGTGCGGTAAGGGGCCATATCCAGCGTGGGGAAGTAGTTGAGCACGTTGGTGCCAATAATCTTCAGGCGGCCGCCCACATCCGGCGGGGTGGCCGTGCGCGGATTGGTGCGCGTGATGTTCGCCGGGGCGATTGGGGCCGTTGGCTGCAGGCGGTACCAGTTATAAGGCAATACGGAGCTAACCGTGCTGTTAATCGGGCCCTGATCGAGAACGCCCGTGATACCCGTGATGGTATCGCCGGCGCGCATGTAATCATCATTGAGGTAGTAGGAGATCGGGTTGGGATTCTGCCCGCTGCTGGCATCATCCAGCACAATCATGCGGGTAAATTGATAGAATGGATCCGTGCCCGTATATTTGGTTAAATTATTAACCTGGGGAACACGGCCCCCGGCGCCCAGCGTCACCTGGCCGTAGCGGCCCTGGAAGTAGTTCTGCTGGACGGTGAGGGGTTCGGCGATGGTGACCAGCATGCCCTCGTAAGGTTCGAGGGAGAAGGCTGCATCGGCCACATCGGGCAGATCCAGCGCAATGGCCGCGGGCAGCGCATTGCCGCTGCTGCAGGTGGTTGTAATGGACGGTGCGGTCAACTGGGTCTGATTCTCATAAACCCCAACCGTGGCCTGGACGCGGACAATATCGCCAACTGTGGGGGCCAGGGTGTTGTGATAGACAAAGACACCTTCCGAGGTCAGGGGGTCGGCATCTTCAGTGCCGGGGATGGCCTGGATGAAGAAGCCGTTCAGGTCAGCCGGCGAGGTCTGGAAGACCGCGGTGACGACCGCTTCAGTGGTGACTGGCTGCCCATTAATGGGGCTGACCAGGCCGCTGCCCTGAATGTCGTGGATCGGCGTGTAGGCGCCGCCACAGGTGGTGGTTGTGAAGGTCCACACGTAATCCGCGGCCATAGGCTGCGCGGGCGGATCCTGGTCCAAAACCTGATCGTTCTGGACGGTGGCGGTGCAGGTTTCACCGGGGAGGAAATCTGCCGTGGGGTTGAAGACATAGCTGGTGGGCCCACCGGTGGTGGCACCGGAGTGATCGCCACTGATGGAGCAGAAGACATCGAAGAAGCTGTCGGGGGTGATGGTCACCGGCTCGCTGAAGTCGATGGTGATGTCGGTGTTGGCTGCAATACCCGTGGCGCCGGTACCGGGGATGGTGCTCGTCACCGAGGGATCGGCATCGGCACCGGTGGTAGTGAAGGACCAGGAACGATCGGCAGCCATGTTATCGGCCGGGCTGTCCTCGTCCACGATGAAGTCCGCCTCGAGGGTGACCGTGCAGAGCTCGCTGTAGGCGAAATCGTCGGCAGGGTTCAGCACAATGACCGGGTCGGCAGTTTCATCGACCCAGGCGGTGTGAGCGCCACTGGTGGCGCAGTTGATGGCGTACCAGCCCGTCGCCAGGGTGACCGCCTCGCTAAAGGTGACAGTAATGCTGGCATCCAGGGCCACACCCGTGGCATCGGTGTCCGGCACAGTGGTGGTGACGGTGGGGGGGGTGTCGGTGACAGTGCCGCTTGTCACGGAGATGTCATCAATGCCAACCGCCTCGTCATTGCCATTCGCATTTGTGGTCATAACGCGAATCTGGACCAAGCTCTGGTTTTCAGCCGCTGCTGGCAATGTCACTGAGACCGGGGTTACCTGGGTTGCAGTCCCTCCCGTAGTAGCATCTGCAATATAAGCAGCGGGGACATTTGTCCACGTTGCAGAATTGCCCACACGGTAGTGCAGCGCAACCTGTTGAGCAGTATTATCAACAGAACCGTCAATATCACGCACGTTATAGGAGACCTGGATATTTGTGGAGCCTGTTGTATCCAGATTGACCAGAATATAGGGCGCATCGGCCGTGCCAGAACCAGACAATGCAACAACTGGATTGGTGATTTCAAATTCTGTAACACCGCCCGTAGTATAGGTATCTGGCTGGGTCTGGTTAGCATTGACATCCACTACTAGTAGAGTGTCAAACATGCTTTGATGGGTAACTTGGTATGATCTGTCTCAACCAGGAGACAGAGATGGCCAAGAAATATATCGTCACGTTGAACCAAGCTGAACAAGAAATGTTGACAAGCCTTGTTACATCTGGAACCCAGCGAGTGCGAAAAATTGCTCATGCGAACATCCTTTTGAATGCAAATGCTGGTCGGAGTGATCACGAGATTAGTCAGGCGCTGAGCGTAAGTGTACCAACCATTGAGCGAGTCCGGCAGCGCTACGTGGAAGAAGGGTTGCCAGGTGCATTGACACCACATCGCACTACTCGCAAATATCAAACCTTGTTGGATGGAGCGCAAGAAGCGCATCTGATTGCCCTGGCGTGTGGGCGACCACCCCAAGGGCATGGGCGCTGGAGCTTGCGTTTGTTGGCTCGTGAGATGGTGAAGATGGAATACGTGGAAGAGATTTCTCACGAAACCATACGCTGTGTGATGGATAGCAATGAGCTGAAGCCCTGGCTCAAAGAAGAATGGTGTATTCCACCCGAACAGAGTGCCGAGTTTGTGTATCACATGGAAGACGTGTTGGATGTCTATCATCGTCCTTTTGACCCGCTTCGGCCTCTGATTTGTTTTGATGAGACGCCCGTGCAACTGATCAGTGAAACGCGGCAATCGCTCCCAATGCAAACCAGCCAGCCCGTGCGTTATGATTACGAATATCGGCGACAAGGAACGGCCAATATATTCATGTTCTGTGCTCCGCTCCAGAACTGGCGGCATGTCAAAGTCACGGAGCGCCGGACCAAAAGGGATTGGGCCTGGTGTATGCATGATTTGGTCTATGAACATTTTCCACATGCTGAACGGTGTGTCCTGGTTGAAGATAATTTAAATACGCACTCACCTGCCGCTCTGTATGAGGTCTTCGAGCCTGCCAAAGCGAAAAGTATTTTGGATCGCTTAGAGTTCCATTTCTCTCCGAAACATGGCAGCTGGCTCAACATGGCTGAAATCGAATTAAGTGTCCTTAGCCGCCAGTGCTTGAGTGGATACACCCCGGATGCCGAAACGCTGGTCAGCGAAACATCAGCCTGGGAGATGGACCGCAATACGCAAGAAGCTACCGTTGAGTGGCGCTTCACAACAGAGGATGCTCGCATAAAACTCAAGAGGCTTTATCCAGTCCTCCATCCCGTAGAGAATGTTAAAGAACTGCTACCCATCAAAGTATGATTGACAAACTACTAGGGTGCCATCGCCCAAAACAGTTTGAGGGTCGACGTCGTTTGCCGCCGTCAAGCCATCTCCGCGGTATCCCATAATGCCTGGTACACCGCTCCAATCATCATTCGTAGTAATCAGACCGATATTGGTCCAATCTTGAGAGAAGGGAAGGGTTTGAGCAGTATTATCCGCCTGCACCGGTTGCGGTGCGGCAGTGACGACAGCGCCGATGGCAAGTGCAAGGGCCATCAGCAAGTTAATGAAGCGAAAACTTGCTTTCATTCTTTTTTCCTCCTGAGAGAATGTGGGGAAGGACGGGCAGATGATTAAATTCCGGTAAATTCGCCCGAATTTGATTATATCACAGGGGCGGGAGATTGAATCTTAGAATTCGGGGGGATTGTCTGACAGGTATGGGGGCAGACCTAACCCCCCGCCCTTCCCTAAAGGGAAGGGGGCTTGGTGTTTTTCTATATTATGCCCGCAATGAAGTGTTATTGTGTAAAAATTCATAACCCCCGGCTGGCGGGCGAGCAAGCCGGCCTGGTCGACTCGGGTTGATGAAGATGGCTAACGCGGAGTTGGTCTGGGGCAGGGGTTAGAATTATTTGGCGGGGAGCGGGGCTGCCCCGGAGGGGGGTAGGTTTAACCTACCCCTGGGTGTGGCCGCTCTAACTGTTCGTGTCGCAGCCCCTTCCTGAAGGAAGGGGATTTTATACCTGACAGGGTTTGGCCAGGAATAGCCCCGGCCCTTTCAGGCAGATCGAGCAGCGCACTCCCCCCGGCTGGTTGGTGAGCAAGCCGGCCTGGCCGACTCGGGTTGATGAAGAGGACTAGAGCGGGGCGGGTCTGGGGCAGGTGCCGGGGCAGAAGAGGTACTGGACAGGCGGCGGGGGCGCGGGTAGAATGAGGGCGCCATGGACTTCATCTCAACCCTCAATCCGCAGCAAAAGGCCGCCGTGACGGCGGGGCTGGGTCAGACGCTGGTGCTGGCCGGGCCGGGCTCTGGCAAGACGCGGGTGCTGACGCACCGGATTGCCTATCTGGCGCAGGCCATGGGGGTGCGGCTGTTCAATATTGTGGCGGTCACCTTTACCAATAAGGCGGCGCGGGAGATGAAGAACCGGGTGGAGCACCTGCTGGGGGAAAGCGTGGAAGGGCTGTGGATCGGCACGTTTCACTCGATCTGCGCCCGGCTGCTGCGGCGCGAGTCGGAGCGGCTGCCGTTCAAGAGTGATTTTGTGATTTTTGACGCCGACGACCAGGAAACGCTGGTCAAGCGGGCGATCAAAGAGATGAATATTGATGAGAAGCTCTACCGCCCGGCGAGCATTCACGCGGCCATCTCGGCGGCCAAGAATGAGCTGATCCCGGTGGAAGATTACCCCACCAACACCTACCGCAACGAGCTGATCCAGCGGATCTACGGGCGGTATGAAGAACTGCTGCGCGCCAGCAATGCGGTGGATTTTGACGACCTGCTGCTGTGGACGGTGAAGCTGCTGGTGGATAACCCGGACGTGCGCGAGCGGTACGGGCGGCGGTTTCAGCATGTGCTGGTGGATGAGTTTCAGGATACCAACAAGGCGCAGTACGAGCTGCTGAGGCTGCTGGCCAGTGTGCACGGCAATCTGTTTGTGGTGGGGGATGAAGACCAGTCCATCTACCGCTGGCGCGGGGCGGATTATCGCAACGTGCTGCGGTTCGAGACGGATTATCCGGCCTGCCAGAAAATTCTACTGGAGCAGAATTACCGCTCCACGCAGACCGTGCTGAATGCGGCCCGGGCGGTGATTGACCGCAACACCCAGCGCACGCCCAAGCACCTGTTTTCGGACCGGGGCACGGGCAGCAAGCTGACGCTCTACGAAGCCAACGATGACCACGCCGAAGCCGCCTATGTGGTGGATACGATCCAACGCTTGCTGCAGCGGCGGGCGGCCAAGGCCAGCGATTTTGCGGTGATGTACCGCACCAACGCCCAATCCCGCCTGCTGGAAGAGGCCTTTTTGCACGCGGGCCTGCCCTACCGGCTGGTGGGGGCACAGCGGTTCTACGGGCGGCGTGAGGTCAAAGATGTGATTGCCTACCTGCGGCTGGTGCAGAACCCGGATGACGAGGTGAGCCTGAACCGGGTGATCAATGTACCGCCGCGCGGAATTGGCGATAAGACGCTGGTGGCGCTGCATCTGGCGGCGCAGGGGGCCGGGGTTGCGCCGGGGGCGGTGCTGCTGAGCCTGGGCGCGCAGGGGCAGGGGTCGCCCTACTGGGGCTCGCTGGCGCGCGGGGCGGTATCTCTGGCGGATTTTGGCGGGCTGCTGGGGGGCTGGCGCGCCGAGCGTGAGGATACGCCGCTGCCAGCGCTGTTTGACAAGGTTTTGATTGAGACGGGCTACCGCAGTTACCTGGATGATGGAAGCGAAGAAGGCAAAGACCGCTGGGAGAATGTGGAAGAGCTGCGGCGGCTGGCCTATGAGTTCAACGACCGCGGGCTGACGGCCTTTTTGGAAAACCTGGCGCTGGTGTCGGATCAGGACACCCTGCCGGAAAAGGTGGAAGCGCCCACCCTGCTGACGCTGCACGCGGCCAAGGGGCTGGAGTTTGGGCAGGTGTTCATTGTGGGGCTGGATGAGGGGGTGCTGCCGCACAGCCGGGCGCTGGATGATCCCGAAGAGCTGGCGGAGGAGCGGCGGTTGTTCTATGTGGGGCTGACGCGGGCGAAAGATCAGGTAACGCTGCTGCGCGCCGAACAACGCAGCAGTTACGGGTCGCCGCAAATGCAGCAGCCCTCACGGTTTTTAGAGGATATTCCGGCGGAGCTGGTGGTGCATGAGGGGCTGCGGCATCACGGGCGGAGCGACTCACTGCGGAGCTGGGATGTGCGGCCGCGGCAGGGGGCCACAGCGGCGGCGGCAGCGCCGGCCGGGAAGTATCAGGCGAATCAAAAAGTGCGGCACCCGGTCTGGGGCGAGGGGCTGGTGGTGCATATCCGTCAGGGCGCCGATGGCGAGGAGACGGTGGACGTGTTCTTTGAGTCGGTGGGGTTCAAGCGGCTGCTGGTTTCGATGGCGAATCTGGAAGTTCTAACGAAGTAAGTTTCACGTTTCAAGTTTCATGTTTCAGGTTGGAGGAAGTTTCAGATGTGGGGGCGGAGGGCTGGATTTTAGACGCGATAAGAGAGCAGCGGGGGGCTTTCACTCCGCTGGATCAGTTGGCAGGATGCGGGCGGTGCTATTCGCGCAGGCGGGCGAGGGAGGCGATTGCGTCACCAGCGGGGAGCTTCATCAAAGAGGTGCCGCGGGTGGCGCGGCTGCTCAGGCTGATCTCGGCCACTTTAAGGCGCAAGACCAGTCCACCCGTTGAGATAAAGGTGACTTCATCGCTTTCCTGCACAATGCGGGCTACCGCCACGGGGCCAGTCTTGGCAAAGCTTTTTTGATCCTGGGTGGTCACGCCGGAACCGGCGCGGCTCTTGGCGGGGTATTCATCCAGGGCCGAGCGCTTGCCAAAGCCCTGCGTGGTGACCACCAGCAGGAAGCCGCCGGGTTCGGCCACTTCCATCGAGGCAACCCGATCCTCGCCACGCAGGTTGATGCCCGTCACGCCGCCGGCGGCGCGGCCCGTGGGGCGCACCTCGGTTTCAGCGAAGCGCAACGCCTGCCCCAGGGTGGTGACCAGCAGAATATCATCACTGCCGGAGGTCAGGCGGACCCAGCCCAACTCATCGCCAGAATCGAGGTTGATGGCTGCCAGCCCCGAGGGGCGGACCGAGGACAGTTCAGAGAGGGCCATGCGTTTGACGCGCCCGCGCACGGTGGCCATGGTGCAAAATTCAGCGACCTCAAAGTTAGGCACACTCACGGCGGCGGTGATGCGTTCATCGGGGCCAAGTGACAGAATATTGACAATCGGAATGCCAGCGGCGGTACGCCCGGCATCGGGGAGCTGGTACACCTTTTCAGAATAGACCTTGCCACGGTCCGAGAAGAAGAGCAGCGTATCCACCGTGCGGGCGGGGATAAGCATCAGCACTTCGTCTTCGGTTTTAACCGTCTGGCCGGTGACGCCGCGTCCGCCGCGCCCCTGGGAACGGTAAAGATTGGCCGACACGCGCTTGATGTAGCCGCGCTGGGTCAGGGTAATCAGCACGGGCTCGTCCTGCACCAGGTCTTCTTCTTTCAGTTCTTCCATGGCCTCGGCAGTGATGCGCGTGCGGCGCTCATCGCCGTGCTTCTCAGCCAGTTCGGCCAGATCGGTGCCGATGACGTGCAGGATTTTGGTTGGGTGGGTCAGCAGGTCTTCCAGGTAAGCAATCTGGGTCAGCAGTTCGCGGTGCTCGGCTTCGATCTTCTGGCGTTCCAGCGCGGCCAGGCGGCGGAGCTGCATATCCAGAATGGCCTGGGCTTGAATTTCGGTGAGTTTGAAGCGGGCGATCAGGCGCTCTTTGGCGGTTTCGACATCGGGGGCCTGGCGGATGGTCTGAATGACCTCATCCAGGTTGGCGAGGGCAATCAGCAGGCCGTCGAGGATGTGGGCACGGGCGCGGGCCTTGTCCAACTCAAACTGCGAGCGGCGGGTGATGACCTGCTGGCGGTGTTCAATGTAGATTTGCAGGGCGCGCTTGAGGGACAGCACGCGGGGCTCACCCTCCACCAGGGCCAGCAGATGCACGCTGAAGGTGGTTTGCAGGGGGGTATATTTGTAGAGCTGATTGAGCACCTGCTTGGGCTGGGCGCCGCGCTTGAGTTCAATCACAATGCTCATGCCGCGGCGGTCTGACTCGTCACGCAGATCAGAAATTGAATCCACGCGGCCTTCGCGGGCCAGATCGGCAATGCGCTCGATCAGATTGGTTTTGTTAACCTGGTAGGGGATTTCGGTGATGATGATGGCGTAGCGCCCGCCTTTGATTTCCTCAATGTGGGCCATGCCGCGCACGGTCAGGCGGCCGCGGCCGGTGGAATAAACCTGGCGGATGGGCTCGCGGCCAATAATCACGCCGCCGGTGGGAAAATCGGGGCCGGGGACAGCCGCCATCAGGTCGTCCACGCTGAGGTCATCGAGGTTGTCGTAATGTTCAATCATCAGGCTGACGGCAGCCGCAAGGTTGCGCAGGTTGTGCGGGGGGATGTTGGTTGCCATGCCTACGGCAATGC
This sequence comes from Longilinea sp., assembly GCA_017996955.1. Lineage (GTDB taxonomy): Bacteria > Chloroflexota > Anaerolineae > Anaerolineales > Anaerolineaceae > JAGOFZ01. The sequence continues at coordinate 61,359 of JAGOFZ010000001.1, read as the reverse complement.
CCGATGAACCGTTGAGCAGCAGGTTGGGCAGCCGGGAGGGCAGCACCGTCGGCTCCTGGAGTGAGCCGTCAAAATTATCAGCAAAGTCCACCGTGTTTTTATCAATATCAGCGAGGGTTTCTTCGGCCAGAATGCCAAGGCGGGCCTCGGTGTAACGCATGGCCGCCGGGGGGTCGCCATCAATGGAGCCAAAGTTACCCTGCCCGTCCACCAGGGGATAGCGCATGGAAAAATCCTGGGCCAGGCGGGCCATGGCATCGTAGACGGCTACATCACCATGGGGATGGAACTTGCCCAGCACCTCGCCGACAATACGGGCGGATTTCTTGTAAGCTGTGTTGGAGCGGATGCCCAGTTCGTGCATGGCGAAGAGAATGCGGCGGTGGACGGGTTTGAGGCCGTCGCGGGCGTCGGGCAGGGCCCGCGAGATGATCACGCTCATGGCGTAATCGAGGTACGCAGTGCGCATCTGTTCGTCAATATCCACGGATTGAACCAAGCCAATTTCAGTCATAAAGCCTCCAGTTAAGCAAGGCCGAATTATAGCACAAGGCGGCGGGAGAAGGTTGGGGTATAATTTTGGGCATGAACACACTCCTGATCCATTCTGCATCTCAGGTGCTGACGCTGGCCGGCGGGCCGCAGCGCGGCCGCGAACTGGGCCGGTTGAGCCTCATCGAAGATGGCGCCGTGCTGATTGAAGGCGAGACGATTGCGGCGGTGGGCCGCAGCGCCGAACTGCTGGCAGCCTACCCCAAGACGCCCCAGTTGAACGCCGGCGGGCGGGCCATGCTGCCGGGTTTTGTGGACCCGCACACCCATTTGATCTGGGCGGGCGACCGGGCGGCCGAATTTGAACTGCGGCTGCAGGGCAAAACCTACCTGGAAATTCTGGCCGCGGGCGGGGGCATTCTCTCGACGGTGCGGGCCACGCGCACGGCCAGCCTGGATGAACTCAAAGCGCAGACACGCCGGCGCGCCCACGCCTTACTGACACACGGCACCACCACCGCCGAGGCCAAAACCGGCTACGGGCTGGATCACGACAGCGAGCTGGCGCAGTTACAGGCGCTGCTGGAATTGGATGCAGAAGGTCCGCTGGAGCTGGCGCCGACCTACCTGGGCGCCCATGCCATTGCGCCGGAATATCGGGACGACCCGGATGGCTACACCCGGCTGCTGTGCAAGCAGATGCTGCCCGCTGTGCGCGACTGGTGGACCCGGCACGCGGCCAACCGCCCGCTGCCTTTTGTGGATGTGTTCTGCGAGACGGGCGCCTTTACCCTGGCGCAGTCTCGCGAGATTTTAGAGACCGCGAAAAGCCTCGGCTTTCCGCTCAAAATTCACGCCGATGAGTTTGACAACCTGGGCGGGGCCAGCCTGGCGGCTGAGCTGGGCGCAGCTTCGGCAGATCATCTGGTGAAGACTTCGCCAGAAGACATCACCGCACTGGCGCAGAGCAATACGGTGGCGGTCTCGCTGCCCTGCACGCCGTTTGGCCTGGCAGACCCGCATTACACCCCGGCCAGGGCAATTCTGGAAGCCAACGGCCTGCTGGCACTGGCAACCGACATCAACCCCGGGACGGCCTGGTGCGAAAACATGCAGTTTGCCATTGCGCTGGGCTGCCGCTACCTGCGGCTGACGCCCGCGCAGGCCATTGCCGCGGCCACCATCAACTCGGCTGCGGCTATTGGGCGGGCAGACCGGATTGGCTCCATTGAGGTGGGCAAGCAGGCCGACCTGATTTTGCTGCAGGAGCCGGATTACCGGCATCTGGGCTACCGCTTTGGCGCCAACCTGGTGCAGACGGTCATCAAGCGCGGGAAAGTGGTGGTGGACCATGCCAACCATTGAGCAGGCGCGGGGCTGGTACCCGGATATGGACGCGGTGCATGGGTTTGACCATGTGCTGCGGGTGTATGCCATGGCGGAGCGGCTGGCAGAGGCCGAAGGCGCCGACCTGGAGATTGTGCGCGCTGCGGCGCTGCTGCACGACGTGGAAGGCAGCCTGCCCGGCAGCGATGACCGCCCCAATCACCATCATCAATCGGCCGATTTTGCCGCCCAGGTTTTAGCGGCCGAGGGCTGGTCAAAAGAACGGATTGCGGCGGTGCAGCACTGCATCCGGGCACACCGCTACCGCTCCGACGGCGAGCGCCCGCAAACGCTGGAGGCACAGGTGCTGTTTGATGCTGACAAGCTGGACGTGCTGGGGGCCATCGGCGCGGCGCGGACCATTGCCTACGCCGTGCTGGCCGGAACCCCCATTCATACCACCCCGTCGCCCCGGTTTCTGGCACAGGGCGTGGAGGAATCGGGTGAACTGCACAGCGCCTACCACGAATACCTTTTCAAGCTTCGCAACGTCAAAAATCGCCTGCATACCCCCTCCGCCCGGGCCATTGCTGCGCAGCGGGATGAGGCCCTGCGGGAATTCTTTGAACAGTTGGATGCCGAAATGCGCGGGGAACGCTGATGGTGGCCCCACAAAAACAGGTCTGGCAGCACGGTGGTTGCCAAACCTGTTTTTTATTTAGCAGAGCCTGTCGGGCGAGCGGGCGGGCAGGGGCTATTTTCCTTGAACCGCCTGGATTTTTGCATCCAGCAGGACGGCGATATCGTAAAGTGTTATCGGGGGAGCCTGTTCCAGATGGATGGCCAGGGCAACCACAGCCGCTTCACCCCGCCGAAAAATCATGATGTCCCAGACCAAGTTGATGCCTGTGGAAGTGGCCTGCAGATAAGAAAGCTGCACCGAGGCGTTGCCAACCGTTTCCACCGGCACGACCTGGACCGTCACGCCGACATTTTTTGCAAATAATTCGGCCACCTTCTCGGGGTTTTTCAGCAGCAGGTCGAATGCCACCTGTTCCACCAGGGTGATCGGTGCCATGACAAAGTCAGCCACAATCTCAAGATTGTTTGTTTTCCAGTAGGCCGAGAAGGTCTGCACGCTGGCTTTGGTCAGATTTTCCGAAAAAGCCTGGACAAAAGCCTTGGGTGAAATTCCCATGGCTTCCAGATCCGCCTCGGACAATTCCTGAAAACCCGCCGGGAGATCCTGGGGGGTGAGGGTCACGGAGGAATAGTCGGTGGCCGGCTCGTCAGGCTCAGGGGAGGCGGCCGCCGTCGGATCTTCGGTTTCAGCTTGAACGCTGAAAACAGTGGGGGTTGGGGTGGCATCCGGTGACACAATCTGTCCTGGTGCCTGACAGCCGACTGCCGCCAGCACCAGCATGATCACCCCAAGAAGTACTTTGCCGCGTAAGCGCAACATGGGCATGGATCCTATTTGGGCTGCCCCAGTCTGGCTCGCTCTTCTTCAATGATTTTTGCTTCCAGTTTCCGGAAGAGCGGCTGGGGTTGGTTGAAGATGTGACCTGGCTGCAGCTGACTGGGTTCCCAGCGCAGCGCTGCCGGGGCGGGATGATAGCGCAGAATCGTATGCTCACCCAGGTCATCGGGAATCGTGGTGAGGGACTGTGTGCCAAACAGCGGTTCGGTATACCCCATAAAGGCATGCAGCCGCTCGCAGGTAAAGGGCAGGAATGGAGCCAGCAGGATCTTGATCGAGTCAATCGCCCGCATGGCAGTGTAGACGGCCCGCGCTGCCGCTTGGCGATCGGTTTTGATGGCCTGCCAGGGGGCGGTTTGATCGAGGTATTTGTTGACCTCACCTGCCAGGCGCATGGCTTCGGACAGGGCCGCGCGCAGATGCACTGCTTCCATCTCAATGGCAACCGTCTGGAAGCCATCTTCAACGGAGGCGATCAACTCACGATCCAGGGGCGTCAGCTCGCCGGGGTCGGGCACGGTGCCTTCCCAATGTTTGTAGGCAAAGGCAAGCACCCGATTGACCAGGTTGCCCCAGGTGGCGACCAGTTCATCGTTGTTGCGTTTGTAGAAATCTTCCCAGCTCCAGTCGGTGTCTTTGGATTCGGGCATGGCAACGGTGAGGTAGTAGCGCAGGGGGTCTGGATCGTAGCGGGTGAGGAAATCACGCGCCCAGACGGCCCAGTTGCGGCTGCCTGAGATTTTTTGGCCTTCGAGGTTCATAAATTCGTTGGCGGGCACGTCATACGGCAGCACCAATGGGGAAGAGGCCTTGCCGCCCATCAATTCATCAAACCGGCCGCCCACACCGATCAGTTCACCGGGCCAGATGATGGCGTGGAAGGGTATATTGTCTTTGCCGATGAAGTAGTAAGAGCGGGTGGCGGGGTTATGCCACCAGTCCTTCCAGGCTTCGGGTTGACCGGTGAGCTGCGACCATTCAATTGAGGCAGAAAGGTAGCCAATCACGGCCTCAAACCAGACATAGAGACATTTGCCCTCACCCCAATCGGGCAGGGGCACAGGAATGCCCCAGTCTAGGTCACGGGTGATGGGGCGCGGGCGCAGGCCATCGGCAAGGATCTGACCAAGCGACTGGCGCAGCACGTTGGGGCGCCAGTAAGATTCGCGCAGGCGCAGGAAATCGACAATCTGGCTCTGGAGTTTGCCGAGGTCGAGGTAGTAATGCTCGGTCTCGCGCAGCTCGGGGGTTGAGCCGTCAATGCGGGAGCGCGGGTTGAGCAGCTGGGCAGGGTCCAGCAGGCTGCCGCATTTATCGCACTGGTCAGAGCGGGCGCCCGAATAGCCGCAGATGTAGCAGTCGCCTTCTACATAGCGGTCGGGCAGGAAGCGATTTTGCGCGGTGGAGTACCACTGGAACTCGCGCTGGGTATGCAGGTAACCATTATCCAGCAGGGCGCAGAAAATCTTCTGGGCAATTTCTGTGTGGTTGGTGGTATGGGTGCTGGTGAAGAGATCATACGTCAGGCCAAGCTGCTGGAAGAGGTCCAGAAAGCCGGCATGAAAGCGCTGATACACTTCCACCGGGGTGGTGCCTTCGGCATCCGCGCGCACGGTAATGGGTGTGCCGTGGGCATCGGAGCCCGAGACCATTAACACCTTGCGACCGCGCAGCCGGTGGTAGCGAGCGGCAATATCCGCCGGCAGGTAAGAGCCGGTGAGATTACCGACATGGATTTCGGCATTGGCATACGGCCAGGCAACAGCAATCAGAATGGTCTCAGTCATCACACACCTCCAGACGAGGGAAAAACAGGATTAGCCCGATTTTATCACGAAAGATGAAGGCAGCCGACATCTTTGTAAAGAATGTCAGGACAGATGACAGCTTGACATTGGCCTGTGAAGCGGCTAAAATGAGGGCAGCCCGCCTGGGCAAGCTATGTTTTGTTCCGCTACAAGGAGTTTCTGTATGGATTCGGAAGAGTCGGGTAATTCTGGCGAGAGTGTGCCCCTTAGGCGCACACTGAACCTGTTACCCCTGTTCGTTACAAATAAGGTTTGGCAGAACGAGCTGAACACCCCCTGCCGGGTGTTGGGCTGGTTCGGCAAAACCGGTACAGGAAGCCCCAACCGGGTCTAATGGAAATGGCGCGTAGCGCGTGATTTGACGTTTCCCTCGGCTGGTGCTTCATACCAGCCGAGGCTCTTTTTAAGGGCCGCGGATTTACCACTTTTCTAGGAGGCTGCCATGCGCTACCTGGCAATCCGCGCCGAAAACCTGACCAAGTTCTATGGTCAGCATCGGGGTATTGAAGATCTATTTTTAGAGGTAGAACCGGGCGAAGTGTTCGGTTTTTTGGGGCCGGATGGAGCCGGAAAAACCACGACCCTAAAGCTCTTGATGGCCGAAATCCGGCCGACCTATGGCAATGCACTGCTGCTGGGCATGGATGCCTACCGTCACAGCAAGGCTATCCGCAACCGGGTGGGATACCTGCCAGCGAATTTTCGGCCGGGGCGTTGGGGAACCGCTCAGCGTTATCTGACGGGGCTGGCGAAAGTGTATGGCGGCGAAAGCTGGCTGCTGGCGCAGGAACTGGCGGCCCAATTCAAGCTGGACCTGGAGCAGCCGCTGGCGGCAATGTCGGGCGAGGCGCTGACTGAGCTGGGCCTTGTGCAGGCCTGGATGCACCGCCCCGATTTACTCCTGCTGGATGAGCCTGCCCGCTGGCTGGGGAACGAGGCGTTGGATGTGTTCTACCGGCTGGTGCGGCAGGCACGCATGGAAGGGCGATCCATCTTTCTGGCGTCGAGTTCGGTGGCTGAAATGGAACGGATTTGCGACCGCGTGGGGGTGATTCACGCGGGGCGGTTGGTGACGGTGGAACGCGGCCTGAATTTGCGGGCCCGGGCGCTGCGAAAAGTGGAAATGCGCTTTGCGGGGCCCGTCTCGGCGGAGGTATTTGCCCGCCTGCCCAATGTGGAAGACATTCGCCTGGAAGAGAATAAACTGCGCTGCACCCTGTGCGGCGACCCCGATGCGCTGATCAAGCTGGCGAGCCAATTTCGCGTGATTGATATCATCAGCCAGCAGCCCACGCTGGAAGAGGTTTTCCGCCGAAATTATGGGATTGAGGCGGCCCGGGCAGGATAGCCGGGTTATGGGAAGAAGCTTACAGGTCAGGCTTGATGAAGCCTGGCCTGTTTATTTATCCGAGAGTGCCACAACCAGGCGATTTTACACGCGCGGCACACACCAAATTGCGCTTTTGCGTATATAATGATACAGGAGAGGTGCAAAATGAACTTCTTGACAGATCCAAATATTGCTTTTGTTTTACTGGTCAGCGGATTTGTGCTGGCCGTATTGGCCCTGTTTGCGCCGGGCACCGGGTTGGTGGAGCTGGGTGCGCTGTTTGCGCTGGCCCTGGCGGCCTACAGCCTGGCAAGTCTGCCGATTAACGTCTGGGCGCTGGTGATACTCATTCTGGGCGTAATCCCCTTTGTGCTGGCCATGCGAAAAACCCGGCACTGGGTTTTTCTGCTGATTGGGATTGCCGCGCTGGTTGTTGGCTCGATTTTCGTTTTTCGCAATCCGGAAGGCGGGCTGGCGGTCAACCCCCTGCTGGCGGGCATTGTCTCGCTGGTGGCGGCCGCCTTCTTATGGCTGATTGGGCGTAAGAGCCTGGAAGCGATTGGGCTCAAGCCAGTAGGAAACCGTGAAGCCATTATTGGGAAACGGGGCGAGGCACGCACCGATATTTACCTGGAAGGAACCGTCTATGTAGGCGGCGAAGAGTGGAGTGCCCGCAGCCGGACACGGATTCCGATTGGCAGCCTGGTGCGGGTTGTCTCGCGCGACGGGCTCATTCTCGATGTTGAACCGGTTTCGCCAGAGGAACTGGCAGCCGGATAAACATATCTCAACCTTTTTTCAGTATAGATGGAGGTTTCAAATGAATGATGGCACGACGGCATTTGTGATCTGTGCAGTTGCCGCAATTGGACTGATTGTTGTGGCGTTTCTATTCTCAGCAATCAAAATTGTTGCAGAATACAAACGGCTGGTGGTCTTTCGCCTGGGGCGCTGTGTGGGCGCCAAGGGCCCGGGGCTGGTGCTGCTCATCCCGGTGATTGATAAATCTGTATCGGTGGACTTGCGCGAGCAGGTACGCGAAATCCCGGCACAGACCTCAATTACCAAAGATAATGCCCCGATTTCGATTGACTTTCTGTGGTACTACCGGGTATTTGACCCCGTGATGAGCGTGCTGCAGGTTGGTAACTTTGAACAGGCGGCGCAGGGTATTGCGACGACCACGCTGCGCGCAGTCATCGGCGGCATCCCCCTGGATGGTGTGCTGTCTGAGCGCGAGCAAATCAACTCGGCGCTGCGCACTCGTCTGGACGAAGTGACCGAAAAATGGGGCGTGAAAGTGACCAACGTGGAAATCCGCGAGATCTTGCCGCCCCGCGATGTTCAGGATGCCATGAACCGGCAGCTTTCGGCAGAGCGTAACCGCCGCGCAGTTGTGACGGAATCAACCGGTACGCGCGAAGCCGCCATCAACGTGGCGGAAGGCGAGAAGCAAAGCGCCATCCTCAAAGCTGAAGGCGAGAAGCAAGCGGCCATCCTCAAAGCTGAAGGCGAGCGCGAAGCTCAGGCGCTGCGGGCGCAGGGTTATGCACTGGCGCTGGATCGCATCTTTGCGGTAGCGCAGAGCATTGATTCCAAGACGTTAACTCTGCAATACTTTGAAACGCTGCGCAGCATGGCGGCAAGCCCATCTACGAAGTACATCTTCCCGATGGAATTCACCAGCCTGCTGGGCGATTTCATGCAGCAACGAGGCAACAAGTAAACGCAGCGTGAGTTCTGCGCTTACACCTTTTGAGATTCAATCGGCGGGGCTGGGCGACCTGGCGGCGCTGGCTGCGCTTGAGCGCACCTGCTTTAGCGAGGACGCCTGGCCCCTGCTGGATTTAGTGGCAGCCCTGACCTTTCCGGGAATGATCCGCTTGAAAGCGGTGGTGGATGGGCACATGGTGGGGTTTGTAGGCGGCGACCCGCACCCCGGCGAAGGGTTTGGCTGGATTACGACCATCGGCGTGCAGCCCGAGTTTCGTGGGCGCGGGATTGGGGCGGCACTGCTAGCCGCCTGCGAAAACGCCATGGCGGTGCCGCGCGTGCGGTTGTGTGTGCGGCGCGATAATCAATCGGCGATTATGCTTTATGAACGGGAGGGGTATCAACGCACGGGAGTCTGGCAGAAATATTACAACGGCGGCGAAGATGCCCTGGTTTATGAAAAGAATCGGTTGACTTTCTGAGCGAGTCGGTATATCATCATTATTGAGATGCGAGTATTTACCTCCCCCCAAATTGGATATTGACGGCTCAGGCACGCGTGTGTACGCGTGCTTTTTTGTCCCCTAACTCACTGAAAGGAGATGCAGACCCAATGGATTCAGGCATGATTGGCAAAGTTGAAAAGGCCAAACGCTATGCCCAGGAACGCAAGCGCATTCATTTTCACACGTTTACGGTGACAATGGATGGCGAGAACAATCCGCATCAAATTCGCTATGCGGACGGACAGTGGGAGTGCGATTGCTCATATTTTAAGACGCACAAGGTGTGCAGCCACACCATGGCGCTGGAGATCGTACTGGAAAACATGATCCCCGAGAAGCCGCCGGTGGGGTAAGGCACCGGTAAGCATTTGAAGTGACCCAAAATCCCTGCAAAGTAGAAATCCTTCGCAGGGATTTTTATTTGTGAATAAAAAGACTCCCTTTTTGCAAAGGAAGTCTTGACTGGCGGAGAGGGTGGGATTCGAACCCACGGTGGGGACGAGCCCCACAACGGTTTTCGAGACCGCCCCGATCGGCCGCTCCGGCACCTCTCCACGGGCAGGGGGTATTATAGCACAGAGTGAGGCTAAATCTCCAATGTTTCGCCAATCTCGGGATAGGCAGCCGAAGGCAGTTGCTCGGTTTTGAATTTTTCCATTAAGGCCAGGGCCGGGGTGGGCTCGCCGTGGATCAGGATGATTTTGCGAAGTTGAGATTGAGATGCACGGGCGTACTGCATCAGCATGTTCTGCCCGGCATGAGCCGAGAGGCCGCCAATGGTAACCACCTGGGCGCGGCGCTGGTAGGTTTCGCCGAAGATTTTGACCAGGGGGGCGCGCTCTGCCAGTCGGCGGCCCAGTGTATCGGGCGCCTGCCAGCCGACGATTAGAACGGTATTGCGGGGGTTCTCAATGTTGTTTTTGAGGTGATGCAAGATACGTCCCGTTTCAGCCATGCCTGAGGCCGAGATGATAATCATGGGGCCGGGTTTATCGTTGAGGGCTTTAGATTCGTCGGCCGACTGGGTGTAGGTGAGCTGCGGGAAGTTAAGCGCCGGATGCCGGTTTTCACGGATGAACTGCCAGGTTTCCTCGTCATACAGGTCAGGGTATTTCTGGAAGACGCGGGTGGTGTTCACTGCCAGCGGGCTGTCCACATAGACGGGGACCTTGGGGATTTCGCCATCAGTCATCATTTGGTTGAAGTAATAGACCAGTTCTTGCGTGCGGCCCACGGCGAAGGCGGGGATGATGATTTTGCCGCTGCGCTCGATGGCGGCACGGGTGACAGTGCGCAGCTCGTCATAGGCGGCCTGGGGATCGGCATGAGGTTTATCGCCGTAGGTACATTCCATCATCAGGTAATCTACCCGTTCTGGCAGAACGGGGTCTTTGAGCAGCGGCAGGTTGAGGCGGCCAATATCCCCGGAGAACCAGAAGCGGAAGCGCCGGCCATTTTCCTGAACATCCAGTACCACGGCGGAAGAGCCCAAAATGTGACCTGCATCTACCAGGTGGGCGGTAACGCCGTTAATGGGTTCAAATTCCTGCCCGTAGGGGGTTGGAACCATCAACGGGAAAACTTCAGCAGCATCGGCCTGGGTATAAAGCGGTTCGATCAACGGCTCACCGCGACGCTCACGTTTGCGGTTGACAAACTTGACATCGGATTCCTGGATGTGGGCGGAATCCATGAGCATCAGCTCGCAAAGCCCTGCGGTGGCAGGAGTAACGTAGATGGGCCCCGAGTACCCCTGCTTGACCAGGTTGGGCAGGTTACCCGAATGGTCAATATGGGCGTGGGAGAGAATGGCAGCATCCACCGTACGCGGGCTGAATTCAAAATTGAGGTTTTTGGCGAAGGTATCGCTGCGATGACCCTGGTAAAGGCCGCATTCCAAAAGCAGGGTTTGACCATTCACTTCCAACAAATATTGCGAACCGGTGACCGTTTGACCAGCGCCATAGATTGTCAGTTTCATGATTTCACCTTTGGGGGTAAGACTCGGAGGATCTCTGCGCCAAAGCGATTGAAACGCCAGGGCAAGAGCGGCATTTGATCCTGCAATTCTGACAGGGTAGCAGGATTGGCCTGCGCGATGTGCTCCATGGTATCGCGCGGCAAAATGACATCAGAATCCACGCCCAGTTCACGACCAGTCACTTTGCGCCATTCGCGCAGCAAGTCCAGGCGGAACAGGTAGGCATCATCGGGGCGGGGATGAGAAGGGCGGTGAAGCGGAGGCGACTTGAGGCCGCGCTGAATGGCTGCCAGCAGCCGGACGCCGTGTTTCTCAATATTGCGCGGCCCGAGGTGGGGGATGGGTTTCAATTCTGCCAGGGTTTGCGGGCAGGTTTCGGCCAGGGTAATTAAAACGTCATCGTTTAAGACTTTGAAGCGAGGCAGGTTGGCGTTGTGCGCCTGCTGGTCGCGATAATCACACAGGGCTTGAAGAACAGCCGCCTGCTGGGGGGTAAGGTCTCGCCCGCCGGAGACACGCCACCAGTCCTGCCCATTCTCATGAAGCAAACCCGCCTCCACGGCGCAGAGCCGGGTAAAATCTTCCTGGGCCATGGGCTTGCGCCCAGAAGTCTCCAACTCTGCGGCCAGGCGGGCGCGGAGCGGGATGAGGTAATGGGTGTCCATGCGGGCATAATCGAGCATGGGCGCCGAGAGAGGGCGCTCGCCCCAGTTGGCCCGCTGGTAGCGTTTGTTCAACGTGATGCCAAAAGATTCTTCCAGGATGGCGCCCAGGCCAAAGGCCGTTTTGCCCAGGATGCGGGCAGCCTGCATGGTATCAAATATGTTGGCAAAGGTAAAATCAAAGTCGCGTTTGAGGCAGATGAGATCATATTCGGCTGCGTGGAAGATTTTCTCAATTGCGGGATTGGCAAACAGGGGTGCCAGAGGGGAGAGGTCGGGGAGGGCCAGCGGGTCAAGCAGGTAGTCGGTAGTGGGGGTGGAAAACTGAATCAGACAGACTTGTTCTTGATAGGCAAACAGGCTGTTTGACTCGGTATCTACGGCAACCTGGGTATGGCGAAGAAGTTCAGCCGCCAGGTGTTCCAGGGCCTGACGACGATCAATCCAGATGGGCTTCGAAAGGGCTGCGGTGTCCATGAATCAGGGTTAGAGGTTAAAGCGGATATTCAAAATATCCCCATCTTTAACAATATATTCCTTGCCCTCCAAACGCAGGCGGCCATGCGTTTTGGCCTCGTTGAGGCCGCCAAGCGTGATCAGGTCGTCGTAGGCAGCGACCTCGGCGCGGATGAAACCTTTTTGCAGGTCGGTGTGGATGACGCCAGCAGCTTCCGGGGCAGTGGCGCCACGCTGAACTGTCCAGGCCCGCACTTCGTCGGGACCGACGGTGAAGAAGGACTGCAATCCCAGCAGATCGTAGGACAGGCGGATCATGCGATTGAGCGAGGGTTCCTCAATGCCGTATTCTGCCAGGAAAACCTGCGCCTCATCGGGGGGCAGTTGGGCAATATCGGCTTCAAGGCGGGCTTGTAGCGCCACGATTTGACTGTGCTGGTGGGCGTAGGGGATTTCGGGCGGGCGCTGCCCTTCGGAGAGGTTGAGGACGATGAGAATCGGTTTGCGGCTAAGAAAGCCAAAACCGGAGAGGGTTTTTTCTTCTTCAGCGGTGATATCCACATCTCGCAGCGGGGTTTCGGCAGACAAAGCCGCCTGAAAGCGTTCAAACAGGGCGGTTTCACGCTCAATGATGGATTTATCGCGCCCGGCGCCCTTTTTGCGTTCTTCGGCCAGGCGTTCCAGTTTACGCTCCACGGCGATCAGGTCATTGAGGATGAACTCGCTGTCCATGGTGGCGATATCCCGGATGGGGTCAATGGTGTCCTGAGGGTGCGGCACCATGTCGTCTTCAAAGCAGCGCACCACGTGGATGAGGCCATCCATCTGGGTCAGTTGATTCAGTAAAACGCCCGAGATGCCGCTTTTACCGGCAGAGCCATCGAGACCGGCGATATCGGCATAGGTTACTTTGGCATAGATGGTTTTCTTGGGCTTGAACATGGCTGAAAGCCGATCGACGCGCGGGTCGGGAACATCAACAACCGCAGTGTGAACTTCAATCCGCCCGGAAGCCGGGCTGGTGGGCTGGGTGCCGCGGGTAAGGGCATTGAACAGGGTGGTTTTACCTGATTGAGGGAGACCGATAATTCCAAGTCGCATTGTTTCTCTTGACCCTTCGCAAAAAGATGGATATACTAGGGAGGCAGTTTGGAACTGCAGGTTTTACGCCGGAGTGGCGGAATTGGCAGACGCGCACGACTCAAAATCGTGTTCCGTAAGGAGTGTGGGTTCGATTCCCACCTTCGGCACAGAAATTATAACACAGCCCGCCTCTTGTATTGAGGGCGGGCTGGTTATTTACGGGTGTTTCTGATTTCTCTGCGGGGCTGAAGACTGAGAAGGACAGAGGTTCGGAGTGTTCACCAGATTCAGGTGATTACTGACCTTCACACAACCACTGCTGCAACAGCTTGGCAGCGGTCTCCAGATTGAGCAAACGCCCGGCCTGTTGGGCATCCTGGGCGGCTGGCTCATCAAGCTCTGCAATGACTTCGGCAATCAGCGGCGAAAGATCGGCGTCGCCCTCTCCCTGCTGTGTCGGCTGCGGGTCAGAATCCCGTACAGCGACCAGCAGTTGCAGGGCCTGGCCTGTCGCACCGCGCCGGCGCAGGACCATCGCACCGATAACCACCAGTCCATCCAGCCGGCTAAGAATACCAGTTTCCAGGCCTATTTTTAATGCCGCACAGATATGCCCAACAGCATTCTGGTCCTCACCGCGTTTCACCAGGTGCGTGGCCAGGGAGGCGCGCACAATCGCTTCGCCAAAGACATCTCCAATCTGCTGAAAAATAACCAGGGCATCCTGCTGGTATATTTCGGTTTCATCTGTACGGTCCATATCAGCCAATATGGAACCCAGGTCAGACAGGGTATAGGCAATCAGGCGCTGCTCACCCATTTCACGGGCCATGCTCAAGGCTTCATTCAGAGTGACAACGGCAAGCTCAAGGTTGCCGCTTAACCACTGGGCCCCGCCCAGGTGATTCAGGGCATATGCCAGGCGGGTAGGGGCCTGCATCTGGCGTAAAATGGCACTGGCTTCCTCAAAACACTGGAGCGCGTGGGGCGTATCTCCCGCATCCCGGGCAACCACACCTAACAAATCCAGGTTGTGGGCAATTTGAAGGGGGGCGTTCATCTGCCGCGCCAGCGCCAAACCCGTCTCAAAAAAATCCATGGCCTGGGCGGATCGCCCGGTGGCCCAGGCTGTTTTACCCAGCCCATTTAAAGCTTCAAGACGTATCGTCTGCGCTCCGGCTTGATTGGCAATTGCCATGGCCGCGTTGTAAGCGGCTTCAGCCTCAGGATAGCTGCCATTGATCCAATGAACAAGGGCCAGTTGAATGTAACTGAAGCCAATTTCTGCCGGCTCGTCCAACTGACGGGCCAGCAGCAGGGCAGACTGGGCCTGACGTTCCGCCTCTTCATAATTTTCCTGAGACGTGAGGAGAGCAGCAATTCGATTCATGAGGTGGAGACGCAGAGCCGGCTGACTGGGAACCTGTTCCACCCGCTTCAGCGCAGAACAGAACGCGGCAAGGCCTTCAGCATACCGCGCTCGGACGGAATAAAAACGAAACAGCGGCTGGAGCAGTTCATTCAGCGCATCAAAAGCAGATTGCTGCACGGCCCAATCCCAGGCGGCCTGCAGATCCTGTTGAACCCGTCCAATGGCATCAAAAACCTCGCCCTGGTCGGGGCCGCTGAGTTCCGGTTGCCATGCCCTGGCCGCGGAAACAAACCAGTCACAATGGCGCCGGCGGGTGTCCAGATATTCGTCCGGGTCGGCAGCCAAACGTTCACCAGCATATTGCCGGATCAAGGGATGCATGTCGAAGTGTCCCGATGAGGTGCGCCGCAAGAGAGACTTGTCCAGCAGGGCAGAAAGGTCCGCCAGGGTGGATCCGGCGACTTTCTGGGCGGCAGAACGCTCAGCCGGATTGTGAAAGACTGAAAGACGACGCAGTGCCTGGCGGCGAGGTTCGTCCAGCAGCTGCCAGGAGTAATCGAAGACGCCGCGCAGGCTGCGGTGCCGCTCGGGCAGGTTGCGCTGGCCGGTGTTCAGAAAATCGAGGCTTTTTTCGATCTCGGCGGCAATTTCTGTCAGGCTGAGCACCCGCACCCAACCGCAGGCCAGTTCGATGCCAAGCGGCAGGCCTTCTACCAGTTCACAAATGCGGATGAGGGCAGTGCGGTTATCGGCGTTTAATTCAAAAGCAGGGTCGGCGCGCTGTGCGCTCTGCAAAAAGAGCTTGACGGCGGAGTATTCCGCAAACTCGGCATCATTGGGCTGCTGCGGATAACGCATCCCCTGCAGCGGATAGACCTGTTCGCCGAGGAGGTTCAAGCGCTCGCGCGAGGTAGCCAGGATTTTCAACCGGGTGGAACGCTGCAAAAGTTGATCAACCAGGACAGCGCCATCCAGCAGGTGTTCAAAATTATCCATTACCAGCAGGAGCTGTTTTTGACCAAGGTATTGGATCACCTGCTCATCCAGTGTAGCCCGGTTATGAAAAGGAATACTAAGCGCCTGGCCAATCGCCGGGGCGATTAAATCGGCAGTTGCCAGCGGCGCCAGGGGGATGAAATAGACGCCGTGAGCGAACTGCTCAATGGAGTCGGCGGCAACCTGGAGCGCCATGCGGGTTTTGCCGGTGCCGCCCGAGCCGACCAGCGTCAACAGGCGGCAGGATGGGGTTTGCAGTTGGGCACCGATAGCAGCCAGGTCGGCTGCGCGGCCAACAAAGGGCGTGGTCTGCGGGGGCAGGTTGTTGGGATGGGCAGAGAGGGAGCGCAGCGCCGGGAATTTTTGGTAGGGTAAACCGGGATGATTGAGTTGAAGGATGGGCTGCGGCTGGGTCAGGTCTTTCAGCAGGTGCATTCCCATGTCGATCAATTCGGCGCCGGGGGGCAGGGGGGCCTGCTGGGCGGCATCGGGACTGAGCAGAATCTGCCCGCCCCAACCGGCACTGAGCAGGCGCTCGGTGCGGCTGATTTCGAGGCCGAAAAAGTCATCGGTGCGGGAGATGACTGCGCCAGCATGCAAAGACACCCGCACGCGCAGTTCGCCAATGGGCCCCCAATTTTGGCTGGCAAGGGTTTGTTGAATCTCAATCGCGCAGGTCAGCGGATCGCCTGATTCAAAAATGGCAAAAAAGCCATCCCCGGTGTGTTTGATTACCCGGCCACCATGATTTTCGATGGCGGAGCGGACAATCTGGTCGTGGGTTCTAAAGGCTGCATCAGCCTCGACCGGGTACTTTTGCCAGATTTGAGTGGAGTGCTCAATATCGGTAAACAGAATGACCGGCAGTTCAAATGACATAAGGCTATTATACGTTATTGCATCAAATGATTGTAAAAGTATGATACACTTAATTTGTTCCATTGATTTTACTGGATAATAATGAGTTGTAGAGAATGAATTTGATGCGCCGCAGGGTAATTCTGGGGGTGTTGCTGCTCTCCATGATCCTGATGCTGGGATTGATGGGGAATGGCTATGCCATTGTGCGCGCTGAGGATGGGGAAGAAACGCCCGAGCCCTATGTTCGTAAGACCACGCTGACGCTGTCATTTTTAGAGCATGAGTGGTGGTTGGTACGCTGGAAAGACAACGAGATTGGCTGCCGGGTCTTTATTGAGCATGAAGGTTTGCCAAGCAGTGACGAAATTTTGACTGCCTGTGGAACCAGCCTGCACAATCAATGGCTGGCAACCAAGCCCTGCGCTCAGGCAGAATCGGGGGAAGACGTCAGCAAGTGCAGCGGGCTGTATTTACATTACGTTGAAGCTGTGCCCGGTGAACGAACGGTGGAGGTCGAGCTTCCGCTGCCAACCGTCTGGATATCGCTGACGGGATGCGAAGATATGGATGCCGAGGGGCGCTGCGCCAACATTCCGACGCTGCTGCTCTCCGGCGAAGAGCCGCTGCCGAACGAACAAATTATCAGCATCGCCGGGACGATTAACGGCGAGCCATTTAGCTGCCCCGGCAGCACCTGTGAAATTCCACTCCAGCCGACCGGTTCGCAGGGGGTTGAGGCGCTTTTCTGGGCTGAATCCAGTTTTGGAGACGCCAGCCCGGAATACACGGCGCTGGTGCGGGTGCAGCCATGGGGCGATTTTATGTCGCCGGATGGTGGTGGATCAGACCCGCAGCGCTGGTATGCTGATGTACTCAGCACACAATGGCGCGGCGGACCGCTGGCTAGCTGTTCGGATATCTGGCAGGTCTTCCCAGAGATGGGCGGACCGCCGCCGTGGTTGGATACTCCGGCACAGCCAGAAGACCTGTATTCCAGTTATTCGTTTTACTTCCTGGCGGGGATGTTGATTTCAAACGGCGAAGTGGACGCCAGCGGCTGCCCGGATGGCGGGCTGCAATCGCCTACTGTGGCGAATGCCTGCGGGGTGGACGTTGCTTACCCGACCGTGGTGGAATGGCAGAACCAGTTTGACCAGGAGATTTATCAGACCGCGCTGGATACTGGCGTGCCGGCGCAATTAATCAAAAATATCTTCAGCCGGGAGAGCCAGCTTTGGCCGGGCATTTATAAGACCTATCGCGAAGCCGGACTGGGGCAATTGACTGAGAACGGTGCCGACACCATGCTGCTCTGGAACCCGGATTTCTTTGCTCAGTTCTGCCCGCTGGTGCTGCACAGCAGCCGGTGTGAACTGGGGTTTGGCAACCTGACCGAAGAAGAACATGCCATGTTACGCGGCGCACTGGTGACCAAGGTGAACGCGAGCTGCACTGACTGTCCGGTTGGGATTGACCTGACTCAGGCAAACTTCAGTGTGCGGGTGTTCTCTGAGGGACTGCTGGCAAACTGCGAGCAGGTGGGCCGGATTGTGACCAACATCACCGGGCAGGAGCCGCGCACCGTCAGCACTTATGTTGATCTGTGGGAATTTACACTGGTCAATTACAACGCCGGAGCCGGCTGCCTGACCCATGCACTGAATGAGGCCTGGATCAACGGCGAACCGCTGGACTGGGAGCATGTGGCGCCCTACCTGGAACCCGCCTGCCAGGGCGCGCTGGATTATGTCAGTGACATCAGCCAGGTTTTGAGCGGGATTGAGCCAACGCCGACCTCGTGGGTGTATCAGGGCACGCCGCTGCCACAGATGACCATGGGCGTGCTGCGAACACCTGTGCCCACCACAACCCAGCCCCAGACTCCGGGTGTAACCCCCACCCCCAGGCCAACAGCCACTGCGGGAGCGGGCTATCCGATTGAAGAGCCCACCGAACCGCCAGATGTGACGGTAACCGCGTACCCATAAGCCAACAGGTTTTACAACTGCTGGCAGGGGGAGCCAAGATATGATATCCTTCAAATATCATCAAGAATAGATGAATTCGATTGGAGGATGTGTGATGTTTAATCGATTAATCAACCGCCGCCAGGAAGAGGAAAACAAACGCTCTGAAGGGCGCCTGCCGCCGGGGCAAGCCCTGACGCAGAAGTTCCCGGTGTTGCATTATGGGTCAGTGCCATCCTTCAACCCGGCAACGTGGGATTTTCGCGTCTGGGGTGAGGTTGAGGAGCCTGTACGCTGGTCGTGGGAAGAATTTAATCTACTGCCGCGCACCCGGTTGACGATGGATATTCACTGCGTGACCCGCTGGAGCAAGTTTGATACCGATTGGGAGGGTGTTTCGGTGCGGACGTTGATTGAGCAAAAGCTAATCTGCCCTCGGCCCACGGCAAAGTTTGTGATGCAGCACGCCGAATATGGCTTTACCGCCAACCTGCCGCTGGAAGTGATGCTGGCAGATAATTTCTTGATGGCAACCCACTACAATGGCGAACCTCTGACGCCCGACCACGGATACCCGTTGCGGGGGATTGTGGGAGCTATTCCGGGGCGCGAGGATTTGATGACGCCGTATTTCTGGAAGGGCGCCAAATGGCTGCGCGGGCTGGAATTTATGACCCAGGACCGGCGCGGCTTCTGGGAGCAGGCTGGCTATCACAACGATGCAGATGTTTGGGAAGAAGAGCGTTTTGGGTAGTTTTAGCGCTTGAGACGGCTGGCGTAAAAGGCCAGTCCAATGCCAGCCAGCACAACAACTGCACCCAAAATACCCAGGAGCGGCGATTTCTTTTCGCCGCCTGTATTGGGCGTGCCGCCCTGTGAGCTGATCTGAGCGCCAAATTCAATCAAAGATTCGTCGCCAGCATGCACAGATAATTCGTATGTGGTGCGCGTGGTGGCGTTATAGCCATCGGGAATACCGACATTGAGGATGTAGCTGCCTTCTTCTACGTCGGCAAAGCAGAAGGGTTCAATGGCAGAGGCCAGCGTGGCGCCGCTCAATGAAATTTTGCCAGTTGCATCGGCCAGGACGATTTCACCGCCAGCCAGGGGCAGTTCGCCGGTCTCGGGCATGGCGTTTCCATTGATATCGTCAAACAAATACACGCAGACCTGGGCGGTGCCTATGGGCGGGGTTGGGGTGGGCAGAGCCAGCGTGGGGGTGGGTGTGGGACCGCTGGCGGTTGGTTCCGGCGTGACGACGCCCAGCAACAACTGCTGCCCCGGAATCAGCACACAATCGGCATTCAATGATGGGTTGAGCAAACGCATCTGATCCATAGAGATGTTGTTGGTCAGCGAAACGCTGATGCAGGTATCGTTATCTTTGATGACATAAATGATGCGCCCATCCAGCCCCGGTGTGGGCGTGTAGTAATAAATTTGAGCTGCCGGGTTGGCCTGCACAGGTGCGGCGAGGAGGGCAGCCGATAGGATCAGGACCAATAAAACCAGCGCGGAGAAAAGGGGTTTATGGTTCATGTTTTGCATTATATCACCAGTCTGAGGGGTGAAGTCGCTTATAATAGGCTTGAAGCTGCAAAAAATCTTTCTGGAGGGCATGATGCCATTAGATATTCTGGTAGGCGCACAGTGGGGGGATGAGGGAAAAGGCCGGGTGGTGGATCTGTTAGCCGCAGAGGCCGACTGGGTGGCACGGTTCAACGGCGGCGATAACGCCGGACATACCGTTACCGTAGGGCAGCAGACCTTCAAGCTGCATCTGTCGCCTTCTGGGATTGTACATCCGCGCCCGAAAGGTGTGATTGGCAACGGCGTGGTGATTAATCCGATTTCGCTGCTGCAGGAAGTGCAGATGTTGAAAGACGCCGGGGTAGATGCCAGCCCGGAGCGGTTGAAAATTTCTTATGCGGCGCACCTGATCACCCCGGCACACCGGGCGCTGGATGCCGCCCAGGAACGGGCGCGCGGGCAGCTTCAAATTGGTACAACCGGACGGGGGATTGGCCCGGCTTATACCGACAAGGCCGCCCGGCGCGGATTGCGGCTGCTGGATACCTTGGACGAGGCAACCCTCAACGAGCGCCTGCGAAGCCTGCTGGTGGATTCCAACCGGATGTTGACGGCCTGGGGAGCCGAGCCGCTGGATGTGAAGGCCGCCATTGATGATTATTTACCGGCGGCGCTGGCACTGCGCCCTTATCTGACCGATACGGGCCTGCTGCTGCATCAGGCTTTGAAAGCTGGCGCGCGTGTGCTGGCAGAAGGCGCCCAGGGCACCTTGCTGGACCTGGACCTGGGGACTTATCCTTTTGTGACCAGTTCCAGCACCACCACGGCGGGTGTACTGCCCGGGTTGGGATTGGGAATGCTGGCGCCAGGACGCGTGATTGGTGTGACGAAGGCCTTTCAGACCCGGGTTGGGTCTGGGCCTTTCCCGACTGAAGAACAGGATGAGACCATGTCTACGCGGCTGCGGGGGACGGGCGCCAATCCCTGGGACGAGTTTGGCACCACCACCGGGCGCCCGCGCCGCGTGGGCTGGCTGGATGGTGTGCTGCTGCGCTATGCCGTCCGGGTGAATGGATTGACCGAGCTGGTTTTGACCAAACTGGATATTTTGAGTGGGCTGCCGGTGATTCGAATTTGTACAGCCTATCACGAAGCCGGGCAGCGCGTGGATGAACTCCCCCTGGGGCCAGCCAACCTGGCGCCATTTGAGCCCATTTATGAAGAGATGCCCGGGTGGAGCGAGGACGTCAGCCAGGTGCGGCGCTGGCAGGATTTACCCGCGGCGGCACGGGCTTACGTGCAGCGGGTTGAAGCGATCAGCGGGGTGGCAGTCTCACTGGTTTCGGTGGGGCCAGAACGGGAGCAAATCATTGCCCGGCTGGCGGACTGATTGGGCGGTGCGGATGCTGGCAGCAGGATTGGTGCTGTTAATCCTACTGAGTGGCTGCACGCCAGCGGCAACTGAACTGCCGCCCACGCCAACCAGCACCCTGACCCCAACGGCCACCCCCACAGTGGTGTGGTTCCCGGCGACGGCTACACCCAGCCCGCAGCCCACATCCCAGCCGTCGCCGACATCCGAGGTCCGGCCAGCACTGGGCGAGGTGATTTTTAGCGACGGGTTCACCAGCGCTGGCGACTGGCCGGTGGGCAGCCTGCCAGCCGGTAATATTGCTCTGGGAGACCGCCGCCTGACGCTGGCAATCTCTCAGGCGGGGGGGACGCTTTCAGCGCTGCGGGGGCAGCCCGCGCTGCAGAATGGTTATATTGAGATTACAGCCACACCCAGCCTGTGCCGCAGTGCGGATCAGTATGGGCTGTTGTTCCGGGCGGCTTCTGTGATGGATACATACCGGCTGCTGCTGCGCTGTGACGGACAGTTGCGCCTGGAAAGGCTGAACAATGGGCGGATTAAAATTCTGCAGGATTGGCTGCCGAGTGCAGATGTGCCGCAGGGAGCGCCGGGGACAGCCCGGATTGGCATCTGGATGCAGGGCGCTGAGATCAAGATCTTTGTGAATGATGCCTTTCAATTCAGCGTTACAGATGATGGCTTTTCCAGCGGGCAGATGGGATTGTTTGCGCGGTCTGGCAGCGATACAGCCGTCAGCATTGCCTTCTCAGGGCTGACGGTGTGGGAGTTGGCTCCATAAGAAAATTGACTTGCCCAAAAATCTCAATCGTGATATCATCATTTTCGGTTAAACCTTCCCCCAATAGCAAAGGAAATTCCCCATGACACCAAATTTAACCTGGGAACGTCTTGAACTCAAGCTGCGCAACCCGTTTCGGCTCTCCTATGGGGTTACCGATACCCGCGAAGCGTTCTGGATTCGGCTGGCTGAAGATGCTGGCTGGGGAGAAGGCACGATTGCACCTTATTATAAAATTGACCCGAAAGACATGATGGCGACCTGGGAAGCTGCGGCCAATAAAACTGAGCCGCTCCCCAATACCGTGGCGGATATTCCAGAATGGGTGGGCAAAGAAGGCCCCGTGACGGCGCGCTGTGCAATTGACCTGGCACTGTATGACC
This sequence comes from Longilinea sp., assembly GCA_017996955.1. Taxonomy (GTDB): domain Bacteria; phylum Chloroflexota; class Anaerolineae; order Anaerolineales; family Anaerolineaceae; genus JAGOFZ01. The sequence continues at coordinate 39,260 of JAGOFZ010000001.1, read as the reverse complement.
GGATTGGCAAAGCTCAGGGCGTACCACTGTTCCGGCTGCTGGGTGTCCCCCGCCCTCGCCCCATGCCGACCTCCTTCACCATTGCCATTGACACGCCCGAAGCGATGGCGCGCATGGCGGCGGACATCAAAGGGTTCCCGATGATTAAGGTTAAGCTGGGCAGTGATGATGACCTGGCCCGGCTGGCAGCCATTCGGGCAGCCCGCCCCGATGCTAAGATTCGCGTGGATGCTAATTCGGGCTGGACGCGGGATGAGGCGCTGGAACGGATTCGGGCGCTGGACCGCTATGAACTGGAAATGATTGAACAGCCACTGCCCTGGGATGATATTGAGGGCATGGGCATTTTACAGAAGAAGACCCGGGTGCCGATCATTGCAGATGAATCGGTGCAGACCTGGGAAGATGTTGAAAAGCTGGGGCTGGCGGGCGTTGGCGGCGTCAATATCAAGCTGATGAAAGTCGGCGGGTTGACCCCCTCGCTGCGGCTGGTGCGCCGGGCGCGTGAAATGGGCATGAAAGTGATGCTGGGCTGTATGATTGAAACCACGCTGGGCACCACAGCCATGGCTCACCTGGCGGGCCTGGCCGACTGGTTGGACCTGGATGCCCCGATGCTGATCTCCAACGACCCATTTGATGGGTTGAAATATGACGACAAGGCTAATGTGACCATTCCGGACCGCCCTGGGATCGGCGTGGTGCTTAAATCACAAGAAAGCAAATAGTCCATGACAGCGCTCGAAAAAGTCACAAAAGGTATTGCTGAAATCGCCGGTCGGTACGCTGACCGGCGTGTTTCCATCTTTGATGTGCAGGTTGAAGCTGGCGACCCGGTGCGGTTGACCGGGCGTGTGCTGGAAGACGGGCAACTGGCTGAACTGCGCCAACTGGGCGCCGATGTTTCGGGCGTTCAGGTGATGCGCCGGGCAGAGAATGCCCAGCGGGCGGTGCGGGTGAACCTGACCAGCCTGCACGGCGAGCCGGGCTGGCTGGCTGAACAGGTGAGCCAACTGCTTTACGGCATGGAACTGGAAATTCTGGCAGAGAAGGGCAACTGGGGCCTGGTGCGGCAAACCGATGGTTATCTGGGCTGGGCCTATTTACCCTATTTGACCTCGACCCCGCTGGCGGCGCCCACCCATCTGGCGCTGGCGCCTATCAGCCTGCTGCACCCGGAACCCGAAGCCCCGGCGATTGTCGGTCGTGTGCTGGGCGGCACCTATGTGGCGGTGCAGTCCATCCGCAATGGATGGGCACAAATTGAAGGCCCCAACGGCGGCTGGCTGCCACTGAACAGCCTGCGGGCGCTGAACGCGCTGCCGCAAACCCCCGCAGAACGCCGGGCGCAAATTGTGACCGATGCCTTCCAATTGATGGGGGTACAGTACCTGTGGGGCGGTTGCAGCGCACACGGCATTGACTGCTCGGGCCTGGCACAACTGGCTCACCGCTGGATTGGGATCACCATCCCGCGGGACGCCGATATGCAATATGACGCCGGGAAACAGGTGGAATACCCCTTCAAACCGGGCGATTTACTGTTTTTTGGTGAACAGGGCGAAAGCCGCAGCATTACACATGTGGGCATCAGCCTGGGCGGATGGGAGATTTTGCACTCCTCACGCAGCCGCAACGGCGTGTACACGGATAATGTCCAGGCGGTAGCCGGCCTGCGAGACAGCTTCCTGTTCGGCGCAACCTTCATCGGCGACTGATCTATGGCAGTGAGGATGGAAGGGCCAGTTGGGCCGCGCACTGTCATCAGTGGGCGGGAAGTTGACTATTTCTCCGGCACGGGATATCTGGGATTACAGAACGATCCGCGGGTGCGGCAGGCGGCGTCGGAGGCCTTGATGCGGTACGGGCTCAGCACGGCGACATCCCGCGGGGGGTACGGCGAGCATCCGGTATTCGATGCGCTGGAAGGCGCTGCTAAGGCATTTTTTGGAACTGAACGGGCAATGTATTTGCCATCGGGTTACCTGGGGGCTGCCATCCTGGTGCAGGGTCTGCAAGATCAGTATGAGGTGGTTTTTATTGATCGGCAGGCGCATTTCAGCGTGTGGGATGCCGCCCGGGGAACCGGCAAGCCGGTGCAGGCCTTTGAGCATTGCAGTCCCGAGAGCCTGGCGGCAGCCTGCCGGGAACGGTTGCAGGCCGGGCAGCGCCCGCTGGTGTTGAGTGACGGAGTCTTCCCGATCTCCGGGGAAATTGCCCCGGCACGTGATTATATGAATATTCTGGAGCCCTATGGCGGCTGGCTGGCGCTGGATGATGCCCATGCTGCCGGGGTGATTGGCCCGCAGGGACGGGGAACATTAGATTATTGGGGGATCGACAGCCCGCGCGCCATCAGTTCGGCGACGCTGAGCAAAGCGCTGGGCGGATTTGGCGGCCTGATTGCCGCCAGCGCTGATCAAATGAAGCAGTTGGAAAGCCATTCCCGGGTGCCGGATGCCGTCAGCCCGCCACCGCTGCCAATTGCGGCCGCGGCCGCGCAGGCGCTGCAGATTGCCCGGTCAGAGCCCGAGCGCCGTGAAGCCCTGTGGCGGAATATCCGGCAGGCCCGCGCCGGACTGCGCGAGCTGGGCTGGGCGCTGCCCGATACCCCGGTTGCCATTCAATGCCTGGGGGCCCGCCCCGGCCTGGACCTGGGGGCGCTCAAAGCCGGGCTGTTTGAACGCGGCATTGCCGTGGCACACGTGACCACCTACAGCAGCACCCCGGTTGGCGGCGCGCTGCGAATTGCCATCTTTGCCACGCATACCCCGGCGCAGATTGACCGGCTGGTGAAAACGCTGGCAGAACTGATCTCTGTTTAATCGCCGGGGCAACTGCCCCGGCTTATTTTTCCCATACCTGGAGCAAAACATGATCGATAAACGCTGGTTCTCGCTATTTACCATTCTGGTTCTGGCCGCGCTGTTATTGGGGGTGGCGCAGCCAGTTCCAACCTCAGCCGAGGCGCTGACCGCTGAACCGACCCTGACCCCACAGGTCAGCACGGACCTGCGGCACGACACCTCGATTGCGCTGATTGATATGACCCCGCTGCCCGCGCCCGAGGGTGAAACACCTTAACGCTACAGCCCGCAGCGGTCCCAGTTTGAAGAAACTGCCGGAATCAATAACATTACGGACCCGGCAATTGTGCAAAGCGATTTTGGACTGCAAACCATCCCCACCCCGCTGACCAATTTTGACGGGGTGCCAAGCCGCAACAGTGTGCATCCGCCGGACACCAACGGCGATGTGGGGCCCAATCACTATATGCAGTGGGTCAACCTGTCGCTGCAAATCTGGGATAAAGCCGGGAACAGCGTTTTTGGCCCGGTAAACGGCAATACCATCTGGTCGGGCTTTGGCGGCCCGTGTGAAACGACCAACAGCGGCGACCCGATTGTGCTGTATGATGAACTGGCGGGACGGTGGTTTATCAGCCAGTTCTCAGTTAACGAACCGTATTACCAGTGTATGGCGGTTTCACAGACCGCTGACCCAACCGGCGCCTGGCACCGGTACCAGTTCCTGTACAGCAACTCGGTGATGAACGATTACCCCAAGTTCGGCGTCTGGCCGGATGGCTATTATATGAGCGCCAACCAGTTTTATGGCGATTATGGGGTGGGTGTGGTGGTGTATGAACGTGAGCGGATGCTGCAGGGTTTGAGCGCCCGTCAGGTGTACTTCAACCTGAACAATACCACCTCGTGGGCCTGGGCGCTGCTACCCTCTGATTACGATGGCACGCCGCCGCCGGCTGGCGAACCCAATTACTTCCTCTCCTGGGATGATGGCGGCAGCAGCGATGCCATTCATATCTGGGAGTTTCATGTCGATTGGGTCAATACATCACTTTCGACCTTTGGTTTGAACGGGCAGCCCAATCGGACCATTGCGACCTCTAACCTGGACCCCGACATGTGCTACGGCGATCGAGACTGCATCCCTCAATTGGGCTCCACAACCGGGTTGGATGCCATCTCGGGGCAGGCGATGTACCGCGCCCAGTATCGTAATTTTGGCACCTATGCCACGCTGGTCAGCAATGTGACGGTGGATGTGGGCAGCGACCGCGCCGGGGTGTACTGGTTTGAGCTGCGCGATACCGGCAGTGGCTATAACATGTATCAGCAAGGGATCTTTGCTCCGGCAGATGGCAACCACCGCTGGATGGGCAGTGCGGCAATGGACGCCGGCGGCAATATCGCGCTGGTGTACAGCGTATCCAGCGCGGCCATGCACCCGGCAATCCGCTATGCCGGGCGGCTGGCAACCGACCCGCTGGGGCAAATGACCCAGGGTGAGGCAGAGTTATATCAGGGTCCGGCTTCATCCACCAGCACCTACTACCGCTGGGGGGATTACAGCATGATCTCTGTGGATCCGCTGGATGGCTGCACCTTCTGGATGACTTCGGAATATTATGCCACCACCGGCATCCGCACCTGGGCTACTCGAATTGGCTCCTTCCGCTTCCCAAGCTGCGCGCCGGTTGCATCTGGCACGCTGGAGGGCGTGGTGACCGATGCCGACACGGGAGAACCGATCCCGGGAGCTGCGGTGGAAGTGAGTTATTACTCGCTGCTGACCGAGGCAGATGGCAGTTACAGCACTTTGATTTCCGAAGGAACCTATGATGTCACCGCATCGTCAGAAATGTACTTGCCGCAAACGGTCAGCGTGACGATCAATGAAGGGGAAACCACTACACAAAACTTTGCCCTGCAGCCCCGCCCGGCTTCGGTCATTACCGGAACGGTGACGGATGGCGGCGACCACGCGGGCATGCCGATCTACGCCCGGGTGGAAGTCAGCGGTGCGGGTGAAAGCCCGGTGTTCACCAACCCGGTTACAGGCGAATACAGCATCACGCTGGTGGAAGGGCTGGAATACACTTTCACAGTAACAGCCATCACGCCGGGATACACCGAGGAGACACGCCAGGTGACCGCCCCGACAGGCGGCGGTACAGTGAATTTTGCACTGGTGCCCGACCTGACGCTTTGCACTGCCCCCGGCTACCACTTTGAATCTGCGGGGTTGTTTGAAAATTTTGAAACCGGTGCTTTGCCATTAGGCTGGACGGTGGAAGACCTGGAAGGGACCGGCGAGGTCTGGCGGTTTGATAACCCCGGCCACCGGGTGAACAACACCGGCGGCAGCGGGGAATTCGCGATCATTGACAGCGGTTTTTACGGTGGCACTGGACATCAGGACACTATCCTCAAGTCTCCAGTGTTGGATTTAAGCGCGCTGGCGACCGTGGATTTGCAGTTCAACACCGATTACGATTACCGCAGCGGCGACTTTGCCAGCGTGGATGTGAGCAATGATGCGGGCGCCACCTGGCATAATGCCTGGTACCGCAGCAGCGATGCCCGCGGGCCGCGCACGGAAACCATCGATATCTCAACTCTGGCTGCCGGGCAGAATGATGTGCAGATCCGTTTCCATTATGGCAACGGCTCGTTTGATTTCTTCTGGGCGGTGGATAATGTGATGATTGGTCAGGCGCCGGAGTGTGTGGCTGTGGCTGGCGGTCTGATTGCAGGGCAAACGCTGGATGCCAACACCGACATGGTGTTGAACGATACTGTTGTCAGTTCAGCAGCCCATCAAACCGTCTCGTTTGCCACGCCCGATGACCCCAACATTGGGGATGGATATTACATCCTGTTTGTGCCCACTGATCATCAGACCGTGACGGCAACGCATACGGGCGGTTACGGCACACTGCAGCAAGTTGTGACAGTGAGCCCGGACGATGGCACTGCGCTGGATCTGCTGATTCCAGCCGGGCAGATCACTGCCGATCCGATTGTCATCACCCGAACACTGGGGCAGCGGATGCTGAGTCAGGCAGTCGTCACGTTGAGCAACAACGGCGGCGCCGAAGCTCCCTTTACCGTGCTGGAAATGAGCGGTCTGCCTCTGCCGGTGCCGCAACCTACCGGGCCTTTTGCGGCAGCAGGGCGGCACGTGGGCCCCAAACGTCTGAGCGAACCGACTGGCGCATATGTGCCCCTGCATGATTATCCGGCGGCACCCGATTGGGCCGGCGCGGGTAACCTGTTGAGCAGTTTTGACACCGGTCTGCAGGGCGTCTGGGGGCTGAGCCAAATGCCCGATGGCAGCTTCTGGATCGGCTCGATTGTCCCGACCGGCGGCGACGGGCTGAATCACCATTTTGTAGATGGTTCAGCCACGGGTGAAGTGATGGATACCGGCTTCGCCGATCCGTGGGCCGCCGACCTGGCCTATAATGCGCGCACGGGGATGCTCTGGCAGGTGGGGCTGACCGATGGTGACTGCATCTACGAATTAGACCCGCAATCCGGACTGGCAACCGGCAACAAGCTGTGCCCCGGCTTTGGAGTCTCACAGCGGGCGCTGACCTATGACCCGCGCAGCAACACGTTCTACTCTGGTTCGTGGAATGACGCCATTCTGTATCACTTTGATACCAATGGACGGATGCTGGACTCGATTAACCTGGATCTGGAAATCGCCGGGCTGGCCTTCAACCCGGACAGCGGCCATTTGTTCGTGCTGCAAAGCGCCCCTGCCAGCGCACCGGATGTCTATGTGCTGGACCCGGCGCAAGACTATGCACTGCTGGGCCGCTATGACATCCCGGGGCTGGGAGATTATGCGGCCGGCGGCCTGGAAATGAGCTGCAGCGGGTCGTTGTGGATTGTCGATCAGGCCACCAATCAGGTGTTGGAGACCGCCTCGGGTGAGGATCACGCCTGTACCTGGGCGGATGTGAACTGGCTGTCGGTGGCGCCGACAAGCGGCGCGGTGGCTGCCAATGGCAGCACCGATCTGAGCGTATTGATCAACGCTGGCACTCTGCCGCTGGGAACTTACGAAGCGCACCTGTTAATCAACACAGAAACGCCCTATACAGTGACGCCAGTATCCATCACTCTGAATGTGGTGGATGGGGGGGCGTTTATCTTCCTGCCAGTGATCGTGCGGTAAGGCTGGAAACCTGCAGTCAAAACCCTGCTGTAAATCCAGAAGGGCATTAAATCAAAGGAGCGCAAGCCAACTTGCGCTCCTTTTTTATTCGAGTCGAGTTCAGGGCCGGGCGACAAAAGCCAGGATGGTGTGGGGGTATTTATCAGTCGCCAGCAGGAAGCCGTCCGCGTCCAGCAAGGCCAGGCCCTCCCAGTTGCGGGCCTCTTCATCGGGCAAGAGCTGCAAAGCAATTGGGGCGGTGTCGGTCAGGGTGATGGCGCCGTCAGATAATTCAAATTCCACCAGGCGCTCAACCACTGGCGAAGCGGCATGGGTGGGCCCTGCGCCAAAACGCGCCACCAGAGGATCATCGGCAGGCTTCAGTTTGGTATCGCCGGGGAAAAAGTAGTTGATGGCCCAAAACCGCCCGGACTCGTCGGGCAAGGCGACATCGGTAATGCGGTATTCGATGTTGGGGAAGCTCACATCGGTCTGCGGCTGCAGGGTCAGCGGGTCAAAGCTGTGGGCCACGGGCTGCGGGTTGACATTGACGCCGTTGGCTTCGTGGAAGGTCAGCACCGATTCCTGCCAGATGAGAACCGCCTCATCGGTCATGTTTTCAAGGCCGGCCTGGGTGGGGATTTCGGCGAGGTATTGATTGTCGAGGGTGATCTGGCTCAAATCATCGGCCAACTGCCCGGTGACCAGATAAGCCATGGACTGATTACCCGGACGGGCCTCAATTGTCAGATAGACCTGACTGCCCGAGACGGTGACGGATTCGTACCCCTCAAAACGGTCAATCTGATCTGGAATGCCCGCCGCATCAAAGGGGATGGGCTGCGGAACGAGCGGCTCGGAGGACTGACCGTCCAGGAAGGCAAGCAGGTCGGTTTTGGGCAGGGCAAAGATAACATCACCAAAGCGGTCAGGGTACTGGGGTAAAAGCAATAAATAATCACCTGCGGTTGTTGAGGCCCAGGCCAGGCCGGAGATTTCAGCATTATCGGCGGCGAGCGGCCCGCTGAGCGGGATGAGGGTGACGGGCTGCTCGGCGGCGTCAGGCGCATCTGATGGAAGCGGAGTTACCGGCGTGGTTGTGGGTGTGCAACTGGTCAGTGCAAGCACCAGGGTGAAAATCAGGAGAATGATTGAGAGGCGTTTCATGGGATTTTTCCTTTGTGTCCATTATAATAGGCCCCAGTCCACATGCAAGCACCTGCCCCCACCCCGCGCCGCACCCTGCCCCAACTGCTGGGCTGGAACCGCACCAGCTATGCGCTGATGAGCGGGTTTGTGGCGATTGTGCTGTTGATTATCTACGTCTGGTGGCCGCTGGTGGTAGATTATTTTTCACAGCTTGATCCGCGCTACCCCGTGTGGGTTCAGCTCGACTGGCTGCTGATTGGCATTTTTCTGGTGATGAGCCTGCTCATCATGGCTAAAGCTGACCTGCGAACTGATGCGCTGATTGTATTCGTGGGGATGTGCGGTGGGCTGGCAATTGAGGGCTGGGGGACTCAGACGCATATCTGGACCTACTTTACGCTGGAACGCCCGCCGTTGTGGATCATCCCGGCCTGGCCGATTGCCTCGCTATCCATTGACCGGTTGGTGCGGCTGATTCAGCAGTTGACGGCCCGTTGGCCGGAGAAGGTCTTTCGGGGCATCTACTGGCCGGTGTTTGGGGCATTTTACCTGCTGATGTGGATTTTTGTGTGGCCTACGCTGGATAAGTCTTTGACCATTCTGGCACTGCTGGCAGTGGGCTTGATTCTGCTCTCGCCAACCGATTACCGGCTGGCCGTGCTGACCTTTGCGGCAGGCTCGGGATTGGGTTATTTTTTGGAGCTGTGGGGCACCACGCGCTACTGCTGGACGTATTACACGCAGCAAACCCCGCCGCTGTTTGCGGTGCTGGCGCATGGGCTGGCGGCGGTGGCGTTCTGGCGGGTGGGGCGGCTGCTGGTAATGGTATGGGGAAAGATCCGGCGCCGGGAGGCGGCAGCGGCTGAACAAAACGCCAACGCGGTGTAACCCCCTGCTTGATCCTGGCCTGTTAGAATACTTCCAGGGGTGTTTCCTGAATGACGGACAGCATTTGAGCGTGGATGGCGGGATTGGCGACAATTAACGAATGGGGCGGAGACATGAAATTGGGGCCGCCCTGCATGTCGGTGAGGTGTGCGCCGGCTTCAGCGGCGATGAGCGACCCGGCAGCGATATCCCAGCTCTGGAGCAGCAGTTCCCAGTAGCCATCAAAGCGGCCCATGGCCACATAGCACAGATCCAGCGCGGCGGAACCCAGACGGCGTACGGCCCGGCTGCGCAGCGAAAAGCGGTTGAAGTAGCCGAGATTGTTGTTATTTGAAGTCAAAATGCTGTAGGGGAAGCCCGTTACCAGCAGGCTGTGCTGGAGCTCGGTTTCGGTGGTCACGTGGATGGGCTGATCATTGAGCCAGGCGCCGCGGCCATGCTCCGCGCTGAAGCATTCATCCCGGCTGGGATCATAAACCACGCCCAACTGCTGGATGCCGTTGGCCACAAAGCCAATCGAGACCGCGTAAATGGGCAGGCCATGCGCATAGTTGGTGGTGCCGTCCAGGGGATCGATATACCAGCAGCAGCCATCTGCGCCAGCCAGGGCGCCGCTTTCTTCGGTGATGATTTTATGATCCGGGCAGCGGCTGCGGATCAGGTCAATCAGCAGCGCCTCAGAAGCCTGATCCATTTCGGTGACCAGGTTGACGGGGCCTTTGTATTCGATTGTATGCTTTTTGCCCAGACCAGCCTGAAGCAGTGCGCCAGCCTGACGGGCCCAACCGATAACTTCGGAAAGTGCAGGGGGATTGGAACAAGCCATAAGAGAGTGATGTCGCTTTCATTAAAACCTCCCGCAAGCCAGGGGCCGGCGGGAGGCGGGATGGATTAAGTCGCGATTACTGCTGCCCCAGGATGCGGTAGAGCTGATCCAGTTCATTCTGGATGTCGTCGCGGTCGTGGATGGCCTGAGCCAGAAGCGCTTCAAAGGCGGGTTTCTGTTCGGGGGGCAGGTTTTGTAACAGGCGCTCGGTGCGGGCGATCTGCGTATTCTTATAGCGCAGTTTGTTTTCCAGGCGCTCGCGGTAGCCCTGATAGAACTTGGTATCTTCCATTGGACGCGGCACTGTGGCAATGCCCTGGGTCAGAATTTCGGCCACGGTGAGCAAGAAGTCTTCGGCGTCAATCGGTTTTTCAATAAATCGAACCGCCCCCAGGCTGAGCGCAAAGGCTTTATCTTCAGGTGTAATGTAGGTGGCAGAAATAAAGATGATAGGAATTTTGGCCGTGAGGGGATTCTTACGGATGTTATGCGCCAGCGAATATCCATCCATGCGGGGCATTAAAATATCAGTAATGATCAATGCCGGGCGCTCTTTGGCTGCTTTTTCAAGCGCATCCTGCCCATTGACAGCCGTCACAACCGGATAGCCCTTGAAGCGGAGGGTAACCTCTAACAGTTCAAGGACGTTGGGGTTGTCTTCAACAATTAAGATCGGGCCAAAAGGTACATTCATGAGTGTATTGTAACGAGATTTAGGGGAAAAGGCAAGCAAGCAGAATGAGATTATGATGAACGTCTAACAGCTTTTAGGCGAGAGAATTGAAACGAGTATAATAGATGGCATGACACCTGATTTTTCACCACGACAGACACTTGAACGAACATTGCGCGGTTGGCCCATCATTGCAGCGCTGATGCTGGCGGGGGTGCTGTTGGGCTGGGGTTTCAGCTTGCTGAGCGCCCCCATTTATGAAGCGCAGGCCGAGATCCTGACCGGCATCAATTCGGCACAGGTGGGCAGCGTGGACGATGAAGAGCTGGATTTGATCATCAACACCGCCGGGGACGTGATGGATTCAACCCTGGTACGGCAGGCCGTTTTGGATGCCGCGGCGGCGCGCGGCTGGCCCCTGGAGTTGACGGCTTTTTCTGGCCCGCTGACGCTGGAGCGCAAAGCCCAATCCTGGGTCTTCCGGGTGCAGGATAAAGATCCGCAGCGCGCCGCAGACCTGGCTAATCTGTGGGCTGATGAAGCGCTGGCAGCGCTGGATGAGGCCGCCCAATCTGCGCGGTTAGCGGAAGCGGAGCAGCGCGCCCTGGACTCACTGGTCACCTGCTGGCAATACAATGTATCGCAGCCACAGGGATCGGCAGCCTGTGCGCCATTGACCGCTGCTGAGCTGCAAGATCAGATTGTGGAGCTGAACACCGCGGTCCAAGACGCACGCGCCGAGGCCCAGGGGTTGTTTCCAGGGATCAATTATGCGTTGAATCAAGAAGCCAGCCGGCCCACCCGCCCGCTGCATTATGCCCGCACCAATTTGATGCTGGCGGGAGCCGGGCTGGGGCTGCTGATCGCGCTGGGGTTATTGTTCCAACCCTGGAGGCCGCGCCGTGTCTGAACGCCTGCGCCAGCGCCTGCTGGATTTTGGCTGGGCGACCCTGGCGCTGCTGCTACCCATCACCAGCCTGCCGCTGGCGGCCCGTCTGATGGGCGGCACGATGGTGGCGCCGCCAGCCACGTTGATTCTGGCTGTGTTGATGCTCGCCTGGCTGCTGCCACGCTGGATCAAAGGCGGCACACTGCCGCGCCAGAGCCTGCCGCTGCTGTGGTTTGCTCTGGCAGCTCTGCTTTCGTGGGCTGTGTCTTATTTCATTTATTTGCCCCCGTTTCGGAATATCAACCGGCTGACCAATGAATTATCCGCAGTGCTGTCGCTGGCAATTGGGATCTGCTTTTATTTGGCTGCAGCCAGCCTGCCAGCAGCGGACGGTCGCCTGCAAAAGCTGCTGCGCTGGATCAACTGGGGCGGGGTCATTCTGATTGCGTGGTCGCTGGCTCAGGCGGTGGCCTTCATGGTGAACCCTGAAACGTACCCCGACTGGATGCAGCGGATTCAGGAAGCCATCTCGGCCAGCGGCATTCTCTACAAAAAGCGCGTCACCGGGCTGGCTTATGAACCATCCTGGCTGGCAAACCAGTTGAATATGCTGTATCTGCCTTTGTGGCTGGCAGCCACCCTGCGGCGCACCTCAGCACACACGTTTCGGATTTTACGTCTGCCGCTGGAAACCTGGCTGCTGGCCGGGGGTGTGCTGGTGCTGGGTTTGTCATTCTCACGGATTGGACTGGCAAGCTTCCTGCTGGTGGTTGCCTGGCTGTTACTGCGCGCCAATCTGTGGCTGGTGCGCTGGCTGCTCAAGCGGATTGCCCGGCGCTGGCCAGCCGCGGCGGAACGCCAGGCCCTGCGGGGGGCACTGTACGCGGGTTTGATACTGGCGCTGTTACTCATCTACCTGGGGCTGGCAGGGGGCGCAGCCTATGGCATGAGCCGATTGGACCCGCGCATGGCAGATCTGTTTTCACTGCTGGCAGATAAGCCCAACTTCAATGAGCTGGCGCATGGGTTGATTTTTGGCGAGCGGGCCATCTTCTGGCAGGTGGGGCTGGACGTGTTCGGCAGTTACCCGGTATTGGGGGTGGGGTTGGATCATGCAGGGTATTTCATCCCTGAGAGGCTGCCGCCCTTTGGGTGGACCATGGCCGAACCGCACAAGCTGTACTATCAAACCGCGCTGCCAAACCTGATGAGCCTGTGGATCCGGCTGCTGGCAGAAACGGGGATCATCGGTTTTGCACTGTTTGTGAGCTGGCTGGTGGTTTTAGGCGCTTCGGCGGCCGCGCTGGAACGCAGCACAGACCGCCGGCTGCAGGTACTGGGATTGGCCGGACAGTTTGCGTTGATTGCGTTGCTTGGCGAGGGTTTGAGCATTGACTCGTTTGCCCTGCCCTACCTCTGGTTAACCTTCGGGTTGATGACCGCCGCCACGCGGCAATTATCCGCCAAGTGAGTTACTTGCAGTTGCGGTTGTTATCGCAAACCGGCTCTGGCAATGGGCAGGTCAAGGCGGCTGCCGGGGAACGCAGAATGACCTGCGGGGGGTCCGTCAACTGGATGAGTGCAATGGCATCAATGCGTTGATTGGTCAGGTTCTGACAGCCCAACACAATCCAGTCAGCGGCGTCGGGCATCCATTCGGGCGGCACATTCACGGGAAGCTCAACCACACGAGGCTGCTGCGCAGTCAACAGGGTGAAGAGCAGACGCGGGTATGGGCGCACGGCGAACTGGGGCGTGGCCTGAGAATCCGGTTCGCCCTGGTTGATGCCATAAAAGCGGGGATAGAGGCCGCGACCGGTCACCAGTATGGCCTCGGGGGAGCCAGCGAAATCACTCACCTGCTGGGGCGAGAAGTCTATTTGTGTAAGAGCCCCAGAGGTATCCAGCCGATCCAGCAAATCTGATTGGGATGGTGATGTAAGCTGCGCTGGAAAGGCGCGCTGCATGAAAGGCAGCGCCAAAGCCGGGATCAAAAAAGCCAGGAGCAGCGCAGCGGCCGGAAGCCAGGGGAAGCGCCGGGCTGCCGGTGCGGCTGGGCGAGAATCTTCAGGTGCAGCCGGGAAGCCTAGCAGCGTCCGCACCCAATCCACAATCAAGAACAAGCCCAGGGCAGCATAGAAATAAACCACCCAGTCCACGGGGGTCAGATAACGCCCGCCGGAAGTACGCCCCAGAGCATTGGCAACAAAATAAATCTGCATAAAGGCCAGCGGCGCGAGGCCAGCCCAACGGCGGCGATGCCAGGCAAAGCCGATGCCCAGGGTAACCAGCGCTAAATTGAGAATCATCAAAATGGCCTCGTCAGCGGCAAGGCGTCCATTCCAGGAGCGGATATCCAGCCAGTAATCCCGCTGCAGGGTGTGCGGCAGATCTTCCCAGGCAAGGGTATGCGGCAGAGTCAGAATGGCCATCAGGTTGTTATGCGCCCAATGCGCCGGGGCAAAGCAAAGAATTTCTGCCAGACCGGTTTTTCCGGCGCAAATTTCGCTCTGCTGCGATAACGGCGCCGGCTGTGGAGCGGGCGTTGCCACGGGGGTGGGTGTGGATGCAGGCGCCGGCTGAGATTCCGTCGCGGGCAGAGGCGTTGCCTGCGGCTGTGGGTTGGCGGTGGGGGTTACCGTTGGCGCGGCGTACCGCGAATCCAACACCATCTTCAGCTTCATCACCCAGGCAGGCTGCCCCCAGCGCGCCGAAGTGGCGGCAGACCAGGGGATCATCGGGATGGTAAGTGACACGATCAGAATCAGGCTGAAAAGCCAGGCCGCCCGCGGGCGGCGCCAGAAAGCCAGCACCACCAAGATGATAATCATCGGCACCAGGGCCAGCAGGTTGAGCCGCAGCATGGCGCCGAGGCCCAGCCAGCCGCCGATGGCCAGGGGGAGCAGGCGGCGGCGATCTGGGGCGGCAAGGTATTCCACCAGGAGCCAGCAAATGAGGGCAACCAAAAGAGCCGTCGGGAACTCGGTCAGCAGCAATCGGCTATGCGAAATTCGAATGGACAGCGTGGCGGCAATGGCATTGCGCTCTTTGAAGATCGCCAGCAAGGCAACCAATAATCCAGCCTCAAGGTGAAAGTGGCGCCCCAGCCGGAACAAAATCACCGGGAAGAGCGCCAGAACCAGGACCTGAATGAGGGTCACCAGATCATAAGACTGCCCTGCCAGCAGATGTAAAACCGTCAGAAAGGCACCATAGACGGGTTTTTCATTGGGTGCGGTAGAATCCAGTGGCTGTCCGAGCAGGACATATTGCGCCGAGACATCATAAGATGCCGCATCGGAATAGGGATAATACACATCGTTGGGTGGGTAAGGACCGGGTGCAAAGTAGCTGCGCGGCATGGGTTCGCGAACCCAGATAAAGACTGCCAGCGCCCAGAGCGCCAGGGCAATGAACCATTCAGCGCGCCGGCGGCGGACCGGCTCTATCCGGCGGAGCAAGGCCCCCAACACCAGCGCAATCAGCAAACTGAGCGCCAACTGCACTGCCAGGATAGGCGGGGCAGCTTCATTCCACAGGATGTCGGGGCGGGCGCCCCAGCCGGTCAGACCAGACAGGAGCCAGAGCAAGGTAAAAGCGCCAAAGGCAATTGCAGCAACCCGCCAGATGGAGCGCAGTGATTTGATTTCTGACCACAGGGCGGCACCGTGCCAGCCGCTGCGGGTGATCTGGATGCTGAGGGCTATTTGCAACCCGGCCGCGCCCAACCAGATCAAGATAGGGCGCAGGCGTTCATAATAGGCATGCCCCAGACCCAGCCAGTAAGCTGGCAGGAAGACTGCCACGACCCCTTGCACCGCCAGCAGCGCAGCCAGCCACAGCAGCCACCGGCTGACAGACAGGTGGCCCCAGATTGGCTCCAGGCGGCGCTGCCAGAGACGGGCATTACGCCCGGCCAATACAGCCAGGGCGATTGAAATCAGCACGCCAGCCAGGGCGACTGCCATCAAAAGCAGACGCTGGAGCGAAAAGCCCAGCAAGAAAGCATTTTTTGAATCGCCGGGGATAAGCGCCAGGGCAATCAACGCAGCCAGCGGATAAACGGCCAGGGCAAGCAAAAAGCGTGAAGCAAGTTTTGAGGTTGAAGCAGGCAAAAGGCAGAACCCTCCCGATGCCTGATTGTAGCATAAAAATTACGACAATCTAATGATATACTAGCGTGGTGGGCGATGTAGAAATTTTCAGCATTTTACTCTTATCCCTGGGCATTGCACTGGTACTGACCGGGCCAATGCTTTGGCTGACCCGGCGAGTGGGGCTGCTGGATTTGCCCGGGCGCGAGCCGCACAAACAGCATCAAGAGGCCATCCCGCTGGCTGGCGGGTTGATTCTCATTGCCACGGTGGTGATTGGCAGCCTGATCTATGGGTTTGCGGCCGCCTGGCAGGATGTGCTCTTTCTGGTGGCGCTGGTGCTTGTCTGCGGGTTTGGCGCCTGGGATGATTGGAAAGCCATGCGCCCACGTTGGAAGCTGGTTGGGCAGATTCTGGCAGCGGGGTTGATGATTGCGGCGGGGGTTCAGGTGACGATCTTCGCCAGCCAGGCGGTCAATTTGATCATCACCATGATCTGGCTGGTGGGAATTACCAATGCGTTCAACTTTGTGGACAGCATGGATGGGCTGGCGACCGGTTTGGGGGTGCTGACGCTGACCTGTTTTATGCTGGTGAGCAATGCTGCGGGGCAGTATTCATTAACTTCAATCAGCGCGGTAGGGCTGGGGGGATTGATTGCCGTCTATTATTTCAACGCCCGGCCGGCGCGGCTGTTTCTGGGCGACTCGGGCTCACAGTTAATTGGGCTGCTGCTGGGCGCCCTGGCGGTGGAATACAATCCAGTGGGCTACACCCCGTTGACCTCCTGGTTCACCCCCATTTTGATCCTGGCCGTGCCATTGTTCGATACACTGCTGGTGATTATCTCGCGGGCGCGGCGCGGTGTGCCGGTTTATCAATCCAACCTGGACCATACCTACCACCGGCTGGTGGCGATTGGCATGAACACCAACCGCGCCACATTGACCATCCATATGGCTGCGTTTTTGCTGGACTGCCTGGCTTTTATGGCAATCAAGCTGCCGCCTGTGCTGGCGAATGTTGTTTACAGCGCGGCGGTATTGGCCGGGCTGATTGTGATTGGGTATCTTGATTCAGCGCCGCAAATGCGGCGGCTTAAGGCAAGGTGGCAGCGAACAACTGGTGGTCAAACGCCAGCACCATAACCCGGTCTGAGGTTAATGCGAAGGCTGTGGGCAGGCGATTGGGCAGCGGCATTTCCAGGTAAAGGCCCGGGCGGTACTGCTGCTTGAGATTCAACATCAGACTGAATTGATAGATTGCCGGGCCGCTCTGATCCAGAATGTACAGGGCGGGTTCGGGCATCTGAGTGGCGCGCATCTGCAAGAGTTGGGCAGGCAAGACCTTGAATTCTTCCACACCCTGGTTGGCGGCTGGCATTTTATAAGGATAGCCATCGGTGCAGCGGGTTGGCGAAAACTCGTATTCGCTGAATGTACAGCGGGTCATTTGGCCATCGGAATGCAGGATAAATAAATCCTCATTGCTGACGGCAATGTCCACTGCGTCGCCAAGGAATTCGGGCACTTGCTGATCAAAGAACAGGCGCGGCGGGTCCATAAAGTCGGCGGATAGACCTTCGTAACGCCAGACGGCGTTATTCAGGGGGTCGAGGACGTGCAGGGCATCCTGGCTGAGGGTCATACGGGTAAGGCTGCCCCAGCCCATATCGGGACTGGGCAGGGTGACGGCCTCGGGTCCACGGCCTGGACTGCAATACAGGAGATTGCCAGCGCCGTCAATCGCCATAATGGTTGCATAATGGGAATTGCCGGCCGGGAGAGCAACCAGATCAACCAGTTGACCAATAATCAGAGAGCCAACCTGGCCGGGGCCGCAAATGAAGTTCTGGTCAACCTCAAACACAGGGCGGGCATACTTGAGGTGGATGACCCGGCCGCTGATGGCGTCAATGGCATAAATATCATCTGAAAGCGTTGAGATCATGCGGGTGATTTGAATGTTGCTCTCGAAGCTGACATCCATTGCGGGGGTAAATTCAAGGCGTTGGACATGATCCATCACATCGAGCGCATCCTGGGCTGTGCGGCGCAGGGATTGGGAGGATTCGGTGATGCCGTATTGTTCGGCCTTATCCACCCAGTAGAGGGCAGACTGCCAGGCATTACGCTGCAAGGTGGGGTCGTTTTCCAGGACAGCATTACCGGCAAACTGCTGGGCCTGCTGCAAATAGGCCACATGCTGTGCGCCGCGGCCATTTTGCACATAGACGGTGGTGGCAATTGCCACGACCAGCACTGGTACAGCGATGGCAATAAAAAGCAGGGCCGCCGGTGAAAGCGATGGCAGGCGCTCGGCGCTGCCCGGAATGATCCGGGCAAGCGTGGTGTTCAAGCCCTGACTCAGGCGGGCGGTGGCGGCCTGAATGCGGCGGATGAAATTGAGCAGCCCACGCTGCCACTGGGGCGCGGGACGGTCAACCGGCTGGCGGCGCGGGCGGGGCGATGCGGCAGCCGGAGCAGCAGATTCTGCCGCCGGGCGCCTGACTTCAGCGGCAGGGCGCGGCTCGGCTGGTTCAAAGGGGGCGGCATCGCCGGTAATATAGACCGGGCCGGAGGGATGTAATTCGGACGGACCGGCAGGTTCGACGGCGGGTGCTGTGCCGGGAACCCGCGGGGCGGCAGCTCGCACCTGACCCTTGCCGGTCTGAAATTGGACAATCAGAGCCTGCAAGTCGGCGCTGGTTTGCAGCAGCAGCCGGCGCCGGAAAGCCTCCCGGCTGAGGGTTGAGCCATCGGCATTTGCCAGCCAGGATTGCGGCGGACGCGGACAGAAGACCAGCATGTCGCCGGGTTGAATGGTGGTGGAATAGAAGCGCGGAACCAGATCGTGCGAGAGGCCCAGGTTGATGACATCGGGGTCGTGATCGTCACGGACGGGGGCGCGAGTGAGCGAGAAGGAATGGGTGACGCCAGCGTGGGCAATGACCACCGAATCGCCATGCAGGACGGCCAGGTTGAGCACACCGCCAAGTTGACCGGCGCCGGGAGTCTGCTGCTTGTACTGCAGCAGGGTTTCGTTGATGGTACGAACCGCCTGCCGCAAGCCAGCAGTGATGGAGCCTGGGGCGGTGAAATAGGCATTGGATAGTTCTGCCAGCCAGGTTTTGATGAGATCTGGCGGGGGCGTTTGGCCATCTTCAAATGTCAGCAGGGCGCAGAGCAAATCCTGGGTACGGGCGCGCGCCGCACCGCGGGGTGCGGCTTCGGCCAGCAGGCCTGGCAGGCTGCCCTGGGGCTGCCCGGTTTTGAGATTGAGTGCATAGAAGTAGAGGTCAAACACAGCCGGTGTGAATCCATTCTGGCGGTTCGCCAGGGTCAAGTGGGGATAGGCCGGGCTGCGGCAGGTTCACAGCAGCCCGGCAGGATGGTTGCAAGATGCGGGCCTAGCTGCTGCGGCGATCTACGGCGCGCTGGCCGCCCCATTTTTGAATAATCTGATCATCATACTGGTCGGCCGTGTACACCACGGCGAGGACGGAGCTCTTCAGCTCTTCCATATCGCAGGTGGAGCCCACAATGGTGTGTTCGAAGAAAATGTCGTTGTCCTGATCTACACCAAAGGCGCCAAAGCGCATGCGGTCATTCTCGCGCAGCAGGTAATGCATCAGGTCGGGTGTCAGTTCAACGCCGGTGACCACATAGGCGCGGGTGGTAATGGTGGCATCATCTTCGCCCCAGGCCATCACGCCAATTTGGACATAGGCAGAGCCTACAGCAAGGCCAAAGGTGGGGGCATCTTCACGGGCATGGGCAAAAGTGCCAAAGAGTTCTTTGACCCAGGGAACAAGTTTTTCATAGGTCGTCTGATGAGCAGCAGTTTGAAATTCCATTTGATCCTCCTGACTGATTTACTGGGGTTTGGATACGGCAATTTCACCGTCTTGAATTTTGACGGTGACGGTCTCTTTTTGGGCTGCGCGGGCGTGCGGCAAGTGCTGGATAAGCGCCGGCGTGAGGATGTTATCCACCCAGCGCTCCCAATCCGAATCACTGAAGCCTTGCGAGAGCGCCTCCATCAGCCACTCGATGAGGGTGTTGTCCCACTGAATTTGAAGGCCCTGTTTGGAATACCGCTGGACGACCTCGTTCAGCAGGTTTTGTTCCAGCCACTCTGGAGAAATGCCTTCTTCGCCATGGGCACCAAACAGCACCAGATCGAGCTGAGAGGCAAGGTCTTCGCCAATGCTGGCGCGCACGGCTGCCTCAATGTCGTCAGTGCCAATTTCAGCCGTTTGCTGGAAGAAGCCCAGGGAGCGCTGGGTTTCAATTTGAATATCGGCAGTAATCAAGACAATGGTATCGCTAAGGTGCATGAGCTTGCCGCGGCCATCCATCAGGTTACCATCGCGGAAGGTCTGGGTGAGCACCTCGCGAATATACGGATGGCAGGAGTCAACGTTTTCAAAGCGCAGCACGCACCAGGGGATCTGCGCCAGGCGGTGCAGGGGCAGGCTGTCGGTATAGCCAATGTAGCCGGGCGGTGCGCCGACGAGCAGGTTCACGTCTTCGGGGTGCAGGAAGCGGGCAAAATCAATGGCAATGACGCGATCTTCGCCGCCATAGACTGCCTGGGCAATGACCTGCGCCAGCATTTCGCTGTTTTCTTTGGCATCGCGGGTGAGCATGATGATGGCGTTGGGACGGTCAGAGCGCATATCGAGGCCGCGCATGGTGACCTGCAGGCGGTTAATCAGCGCGGCGGTTTCGGCCTTGCCGAGCAGGCCCTGCCCGGTGAGTTGTTTTTCCAGCTCAGACAGGCGGTCTTCCAGGGCCAGGGGCATGCCGACCATACGCTGGGCGACTTCCTGGGCATCGTCAATATCCACGGCTTCTTTGCCCTGGGTGACGGCATGCGCCACGCACTGCTCCAGCAGATCCACGGCTTTGTCGGGGAAATGGCGGTTACGCATGTACTGGTCGCCGAACTGCAGCAGCCAGGAAAGGATTTCATCGGAGATGGTGATTGTGCGGGATTTGACGAACTCGTCCCGCAGGGTTTGCATGACCTGCATGGTCTCGTCGATTGACAGCTCATGCACACGCACAGGGTTAAAGCGCCGTTCCAGGGCGGCATCGTTTTCAATAAAGCGGCGGTATTCATCGTTGGTGGTGGCGGCAATCACGGCAATATCACCCCGCGCCAGGGATGGCTTGAGGAGGCTGCCCATGTCTGAGGTACCCAACATGCCGCCAGAGCCCATGATGGTGTGAATTTCATCAATGAAGAGGATGATACCGGGCTGCGAAGCTTCACGCACCACAGCCTGGACGCGCTTTTCAAGCTCGCCACTCATGCTGGCGCCAGCCACCAGAACCGAGGGCTGGATGGCGATGATGCGGCAGTCCTTGAGCATTTGCGGCACTTTGCCGGTCACAATCATCTGTGCGAGGCCTTCAACAATGGCGGTTTTGCCAACGCCAGCCGGGCCAACCAGCACAGGGTTGCGTTTGCTGCGCCGACAAAGGGTTTCAACGGTCATTTCAATTTCGTCATGGCGGCCAATGATGGGGCTGAGCTTGCCTTCGCGGGCCATTTGCGTCAGGTCCCGCCCGTACTTATCGAGCGCGGGGGTGGCTGAAGCACCGCTGCCGGGCTTGAAAGGTTCGCCACCGCCAGACGGTTCGGTGCTTTCCGATGAACTGCCGTGCAGTTGCAGGGAACCCCACTCGGCCACCTTGTAGCCAGCCCGGGTGAGGATGATGGTGGCGACATCGCGCTCGGAAGCCTGCATCTTGCCGCGCTGCTGGGCCTGGGCAGCAGCATCGTTGATTACTGCAGCCACGTCCAGCTTAGGACCGGGGTCGTTGCTTTCCAGCTTCTGACGGGCGGTGCGGGTAACATCGGCCACAAAAATGCCCGGGGCCATCATTTCGGCCATGGGGGCGTGGCGTTCCATCAAAGCCGCCAGCCAGTGATAGAGCCCCAGGTGGGGATGACCTGGCTGCTGTTTATCGGCAGCCGCTTTTACCAGGCTTTGAGCACCGGTGGTAAGTTTGCCAAGTAGCGCGTCGTCCATAAATGCTGATTAAATCCTTTGAAGATGGGGAATAATGGTACAGGATTTGACCGCCCCCAGAAAAATCCGGCGGCCCGTTCATGCTGTTGTTTCAATTATGTCTTGAATTCCAGATTAGTCAAGGTGTAAGCATGGATTGAATTTTTAGAGGTTCTAGCCTACAATGAAACCAGCGCCACTTTGTCCAAATCCAGGGTGACTATGAAAACAACCATCAAGAGCATCCTTCATAATCTTAAGCAAAAAGATGCCGGGAGTTACCAAAACCGGTTGATGCGGTATTTGCTGCTGGCAACGCTGGTGTCAATCTTTGTGATTATTGGGATTAATTTCGTTGAGTTTATAAATGAAGAATACCCAGAAGCTGGTTTCTTTCTGTCTTTGGATATTGCGGCTCTCATCGGTGTGATTGGGCTTTGGTTCTTAAATCAACGCGGCTTCACACGCCTGACTGGTGAGACTTTTCTTTTGTTGGGATTTATATTTTTCTTCCTGGGCCCAACTTATCATACATTCAACAATACTGTCCTGGTGTTAGCAATTCCCATCATGATTTCTAGCTTTGTCATCAGCCCAATCAGTTCAGTATACATGGGCATTGCAGCAATCATTCTTTATTCATCTGTGTACACGCTTAATCATATCGATGAAGGGCAGGTATCCTTTGAGTTTGAGTGGTTCTCGCTGTTAGTTTTATTCTTTTTCTCAATAGGTAGTTGGATCATTGCCAGGCATAACAAAAAAATTATTGATGAAACAAAAACATCTCGCCAAATGTTTGCCGATCTGGTGGATCAACTGCCAGCATTTGTCTATGTTGTGCCACTGAAGCCGGGCAGCCGGGCAACCTACATCAGCCCACATATTGAGACTTTGACGGGCTTCACAGTGGAAGAATGGACCGATGACGGTGAACGATGGGCGAGTCAGATTCACTCCGATGACCGGGAACGAGTGGTGAGCACCTTCGAGAAAAGCCAGATTGAGCATATTCCTTATGAACTGGAATATCGCATGGTGACCAAAGAAGGGCGGCTGATCTGGGTGCGCGATGAAGCGCATGTGCTGCTGAATGACCAGAAAAAGCCGATGGCCCTGCAAGGGGTGCTGGTGGACATCAGCCAGGAAAAGCAATCTGATGAAACGGTGCGCGCGTGGCGGACCGCGCTGGAAAACCAGGTTGTGGAGCGAACCCGTGAACTGGCAGATACCCAAGACCGGTTGAAATTGGTGCTTGAGTCGAGCACCGATGGATATTGGGAATGGAATGTCGCTACCGGCGATGTGATGATCAGCGCAAGCCTGGCGAAGATGCTGGGCTATCAGGTGAACGAAATTTCGAACAGTCTGCAGTACTGGTCGCAGCTATCACACCCGGATGATTTGCCGGGCGTTCAGCAGGCCATGACGGATCATCTGGAGGGGCGGGCGCCCTTTTATGAGGTGGAGATGCGCCTGCGGCGCAAGAATGGTGACTGGCTGTGGGTGCGGGACCGGGGGCGAATTGTGGAATGGGACGACCAGGGGCGGATCAAAAAGGTTGTTGGCACACACACAGATATTCAGGCACGCAAGCAGATTGAAGCCGCACTGCAGCGCCGCGAAGCTGTGCTGGAAGCGGTGGGGTTTGCCGCGGCGCGGTTTCTATCCAACGCCAATTGGAAATCTGAGATGCCTGAGGTTCTGGCGCGGTTGAGCAAGGCTCTGGAAGTTACCCAGGCGTCTATTGTCCACCTGCCAAACGCGCCTGAAGCTTTCTGGCCATTTGAAACATACATCCCCTGGCCAAGGTCCATCGTTCCTGAACGAATAGCCGAATTAACACCAGAAAAGCAAGCAGTGGTTATAGCGGCACTGGCTAAGGGCATGGCCCCGCTATCAGAAGGTAAAGTTGTCATCTCGCGCCGCTCGGAGCAGCCAGAAGCAGTGCAAAAAATTATGGACATCTTTGGGCTGGCTTCCAATTTTCAGGTGCCGATCTTTTATCAGGGAAAGTTCTGGGGAGCCATCAGTTTTTCGGACAACAATATAGACCGAGAATGGGCCGCGCCCGAAATTGAGGCCTGCCGCATTGCGGCGCTGACGCTTGAAGCTGCCATTCAAAATGAGGCGACCCTGAAAGCATTGGAAGAGAGCCAGAAAAATTACCAGACCCTGGCCGAGAACATTGGCGAACTGATCAGCATGGTTGATCTGGAAGGGCGGGTTATCTTCACCACACCGTCCAGCCGGTATTTATTCGGCGTTCCAGCCGATATAATGCCCAGCATGGATGGGTTGAAATTTATCCATCCGGATGATTTGCCCGGCGTTTTGGATGCCGCCCGAACCCATGTACTGGGCAAAAAAGAGCCATTCACGATTGTCTTTCGCGCGTTTCAAAACGATGGCAAGTTGTTCTGGATGGAGGCCTCGGTCCGGCCGGTGATTGACCCTGGAAGTGATCAGGTCAGCCGATTGGTGGCGGTCTGCCGCGATATTACAGCCCGCCGGGAGACAGAAGAAAAGCTGGCAGAACGTACAGAGGAACTGAGCCAGGCGAATGCCGAACTGCAGCGCGCCGATGAGATCAAAAATGCGTTTCTGCGCAATATGAGCCATGATCTGAAGACGCCGCTCAGCGCGATTTTATCTGTGGCCGAAGCGTTACAAGAACAGACGTATGGTCCCATTACAGACCGTCAGGATGATGCACTGAAAGCCATTCAAATTTCGGGGGAACATTTGAAGCGCTTAATCAATGATGCCTTTGATCTGTCCAAACTACAAGCAGGGATGCTGAAACTGGACTGGCAGGAAATTTCGCTTGAGGCGGTCTGCCAGGAGAGCGTTGAAATTATCCGGCAGCTGGCTGAAGAAAAGGGGCTGGAATTATTGGTAGAAATTGAACCCGACCTGCCAACGGTGCAGGCGGACCCGTTGCAACTGCGGCGCATTCTGGTGAACCTGCTGGGCAATGCGATTAAATTCACACCGACGCCGGGGAAAATTGGCCTGACGGTGGGGCGGCAAAACGATCTAAATCAACTGCGCCTGACGGTGTGGGATACGGGGATTGGCATATCTGAAGCAGACCAGGCGCAGCTCTTCAGGCCTTTCTTCCAGGTCAATGCGACGGGCAAGCGACAGGGTGGCAGCGGGCTGGGACTGCCATTGGTAAAGGAATTATCCAAACTGCATGGCTGGGACCTGAATGTGGAAAGCGCGCCCAGCCAGGGCAGCCGCTTTACGGTGTGCATTCCACTGTACTCGAGTAATGCTCACGGCGCACGGGTGGAACCGCAGCCCCGCCAGATTCTGCTGGTGGTAGATAATCCAGAAAATACGCAGGTGCTCTATTCGCGGCTGTCTTCCAGCGGCTATGATGTGGGGCTGGTGCGGGCCGGACCAGAAGCCGTGACGGCGGCAGGCAGCGAACAGCCCGATATTGTGCTGATCGATACAAGTTTTCCAGAAGCCAGAGGGCTGAGCGTTATTCAACTGCTGCGGACAACCCCGCAAACAACCCACCTGCCGATTCTGGCGCTGCCGACCAGCAGCGATGCCGCCGACCGGGAACGGTGCCTGACCACCGGTGCGGATGCTGTGCTGGCGCGCCCGTTCCATACCCGCGACCTGCTGGAGCTGATTGAAAGAGCCTTGATTTCGGCTAACGGCAGGTGATGCGGAGGGGAATATCCAGCGTCTGGACGGTGTTTTTGGGGCCAATGACCTTGAGCCGCGCCCAGCCTGAGACAGAGTCGGTAAACGTCAGCTCAAAGGAAACATCCAGCGACTGCATGCCGCCGGTGATGACGCTGACCGCCTCTGAGGGCGGCAGGGTAAAGGCGAATCCGGGTGTGCCGCTGCCAGCTTCCAGTTGATAGGTGAAGGTGCCCAGGCCATCGGTGGTGATGCGGCCTGTGAAGGCAACGGATGCCGGGCAGGCGCCGCTGTAAGTAGTCGGCTCGGCGGTCAGGGCGGCATCCATGATGCGCAGATTGCCGCTGATTAGCGGCGGAGTGGCAGTCAGGTCGGGCTGTGGCTCGGCCGATTGGATGATGACATAAAAAGGCTCGTTTGTATATTGTCCCAGGCCAAAACGCTGCCCGGCGGCATCTTGCAGCATCCAGTAACCCACATATGTGCCGGGCTGGTCCGGGGCTACCAGGGTTGCCGACAGGTTCACGGTCTGCCCGGGTGGCACCTCGCTGCCCAGCGGGATAACCGGCTGAGCGCCCATCTGGGCGCCAGAGACAAATACCAGGGCAAACTGGGTGTTCCAGGCGGCAGAACCGGTGTTCTTGAACTGCCAGGTTTTGGTGAAGGCCTCGCCGGGAGTGATGCGGGTATAGTCGGGGATGGTCACATCACC
Source organism: Longilinea sp. (assembly GCA_017996955.1). Taxonomy (GTDB): domain Bacteria; phylum Chloroflexota; class Anaerolineae; order Anaerolineales; family Anaerolineaceae; genus JAGOFZ01. The sequence continues at coordinate 13,375 of JAGOFZ010000001.1, read as the reverse complement.
CAGAAATTCCACAGCCAGCCCGGTTGAAGCCGGGGCAGCGCCCAGGGCCTCGCTGGTCTGATAGTCAAAAGTCAGGGTTTCGTAATTCAATTGGCGCAAGACCATTTGACCGACATAGCCGGACTGGGTTTGGTAGCACAGCGAGGTACCCGGCAGGTCTGCGGCGGTGAGGATCTGCGCGGCGGTACTCAGGCCGGGAAGATCGGGGGAACAGGCAGCCTGCCCGGCTGGCTGCGCGGTGAAGCGCGCCGGTGATACAGGGACGAACAAAATGGTATTGGCTTCCAGAGCGGGGTTGGTGCGCAGCAAAAAGTCACAGGCAGCGTTGGAGGACATCAACCGGCCAGCGTCGAGGTCAAAGCAGAAGCCGGCGCTCATCTGAATATCCTGGCCGGCGGAAAGTGGAACCGGCGGCGGTGGGGTGGGCGGCAGGGGCGCTGGTGTGGGCGTGGCGGCCATGGGGATGAGGGCAATGGTCGCCAGGATTTCATCTGCCTGGGCCTGCACCACCGGGCTAAGCGGATCACCCTGTGAAATGAGGGCCGCCGCCAGGCTCCAGGGTCCGGCTGAAATCTCGGCACCGCCGCCATAATAGACCGCCATGGGTTGGCCGTTATTCATCAGTACCTGGCGGGCGATATTTTGATTGAACAGGCTGGCCGAGCCTACCGGCTCAAGCTGACCAGCACCGCGCGGAAATTCGTAATGACCGGGCAAATCAAACCGGTGGTAATAGAGAATCAAATCTGCGCCGGGGTACTGCAGCAGCAGGGCGGGGAGGGTTTGCGCATCACCGGGCTGCTCGGTCAACTGCCAGTCGGTGGGGTAACTGAGCGTGAGCCCCCACTGCGGATTGGAGTAGGTCTGCCAGGCCAGCGGTGGGGTGGGGGTGGATGAGGTTGAGGCAGGTGTGAGGGTGGCTGGCGGATCTGCGGTGCAGGCCGCTAACAGCGCGCAGAACAAAATGAGAGCGATGCGGGTACGCATAACAGCTCCAATGGGTTACTCCGGGAACAGCAGCGGCAGCGCCTGGGGCGCATAGCGGGTGACCATCTCGGAGGAGATGCCGTTCTCCCGGCAAATGGCAGCATAGAGGTCCACGCTGGGGCGGCGGATGCGAGCCTGGGTATTCACATCCAGGCCCCAGAGGCCAAAGCGCTGCGTCCAGCCGCGTTCCCATTCAAAGTTGTCCACCAATGACCAGTGGAAGTAACCCTTGATGGGCCAGGTGTAATTGACCGCACGCCAGACCTGGTGGAGATGCTCGACCAGATAGCGCGGGCGGTTAGTATCATCTGAATCTTCCCAGCCGTTCTCAGTGATGATGATGGGCACCTCAAAACGCCGCGCCCAGCGCAGGGCTTCAAAGAGGCCGGCGGGCACGTTAGCCAGAAAGCCGGTTTCACTCAGGGCGGCGCCAGGGGGGTAGCTGCTGCGGGCAAAAAGCTGGCGCGGGCAGCGCAGGTCAAAGGCCACCAGGTCACGGGTGTAGTAATTGAGGCCGAAATAGTCCTGTGTGCCGATAGCATCACGCAGGCGGGCGGCATGACCAGGCAGGCGAACATGCCCCGTCAGCAGGGCATTGGAGAAAGATTCATTATAAGCAGAAAAGCGCAGGCGAGCCTGGAATTTATCCAGGGGAGACCAGGAGGTTTGGGGCACAAACGAGCGGTAATTGAGGGCAAACCCAACGCGCGCTTCGGGTTGGATGGTATGGATGATGCGGTAAGCCAGGGTGTGGCCGCGCACCAGATTGAGCAAGACGTGGAAGGCGGCTTTCAAATCTTTTTTGCCGGGGGGGAAGACGCCATCCACATAGCCAAAGTAAAAATAAACATTCGGCTCGTTGATGGTGGTCCACAGGGTGGCATATTCTTTGAAGGCCTCGACCACCTTTTCAACAAAGCGGGCAAAGCGCCCGGGGGTTTCGTCATTTTCCCAGCCGCCCTGTTCCATGAGCCAGAGTGGATCGGTGAAGTGATGCAGGGTAACCAGGGGGGTGATGCCCCGACTGACCATGCCGCGCAGGATTTCGCGGTAATAATCAATGGCATGTTCATCCCAGTGGTCGGGGGTGGGTTGAACGCGGCTCCATTCCACCGAGAAGCGATGGGCATTCTGACCTGTTTCGGCGGCGCGATCCAGGTCTTCTTTCCAGCGGCCGCCCCACCAATCACAGGCCAGGCCAGAGCGGTGCCCCTGTTTGATGTGCCCCGGCTGCTCCTCCCAGGCAGACCAGTTATTGTTGGTATTGCCGCCTTCAACCTGATGCGCTGCGGTTGCTGCGCCCCAGAGGAACCCGCGCGGGAAATGATAAACAGCCTGTGGCATGAATGGCCTCCAATGCGGATGAATTTAGCCTGTCAGGGTTATTCTATCGTACAATTACGGCATGGACAAGCAAGCTATGCGCGGCAACGCTCAATTGAGCCAAAGGATACAGAGACCAGGACAGCTCATCGCGGGGATGTTTTTGATGATCCTGCTGGCGGGCTGCATCACCCCAACAGTGATTGCTCCGACCCTGCCGCCAGCGCCTACGGCAACGACCACGCCGACTGCGGCGCCGCCCAAAGCCACACGCACGCCCATCCCGCCCTCACCGACGCCAGTGCTGCAACTGGGGCCGTTTCGATTGGTGGCAAGCGCCGAAACGCTGCTGCCCGGGCTGTTAAACGGGTTATACCTGCCGGCGGATGGGGCGCTGTGGTTATCTTCTGATCGGGGTGTGGCGCGCATTTTTGCAAACGAGCGGCAGGTCTATCTGACGCGCTTCTGGGATCAGGTGGTGGGGGCGGATGACACCGGGCAGATCTGGGTAATTTCGGCCTCCGGCGGTCAAATTTCGAGCTGGGATGGATTTAGCTGGCTACACTATGGTGCGGAAGAGGGCTGGCTGCCGCTGGCAGAGCATCCGCTGCGAGACCGGGTGCAGCCGGGGCTGTTCACGGACTCGAATGGGCGGCTGTGGCTGCTGACCGCCTGGGATGTGCGGCGGTTTGATGGCAAGCGCTGGGTGGTTTCAACCCCATCCACCACAGGACTGCCGCTGCCCTGGCGCAAGTCCGTGACGACCACGCTGGCGCTTACGGTGGTACCCGGCACAGATACCGCCTGGCTGGGCGGGTGCAACTGGGAGAATGGCAAGCCCATCGGGGGCGGCGGGCTGCGGTACTTCAACGGGCGCTACTGGGAAGATGGCGGGCTGCCCGATGATAACATCTGTATTTCGGCGCTGACAGCCAATGCCGGGGGGGATGTCTGGGCGGGGGGGACTGGGGAAGTATGGCAGTATTCGGCTCAAAGCGAGGCCTGGCAGCAGCAGGCAGCGCCCGCCCTTGAAGACACACAGATGACCTGGAGTGTGGTGCTGGATCTGCCTGTGGCGGCAAATGGAACGGTCTGGCCGCGGCTGGCCCTGTGTGGAGAGGCAGGCTGTGACCTGTTAGCTCAGCGCTACCGCCTGGCAGATGGTCAGTGGACAGCACTGACCGAAATCAACCCGGTGGAAGATGAACACGTTTTGTTTGACGCAGATGGGACGGCATGGCGGCTCACCCGGCAGGCAGTTTATGCGTTGGAACCAGGGGCGAGCAACCCGGCGGCTGAGATGAAAATTGTAACGGCGGCAGCCGGGCCCGATGGTCGGCTCTGGCTGGTGGGGGGCATTGGCGATGGCAATTCCATCTGGGCAACACCATAAAACAAGAGGCTGCAGAGCGGTGGTTATGCGGGTATAATTAGCCGCGTTTGAGCAAAAAATCTATTATAGGGAGATAAAAGGCGTGTGCGGAATTTTCGGCATCATCACAGACCGTGAACAACAGCTTGGCCCGATCCTGATTGATGCAGGACTGCGGCTTTCTTATCGGGGATACGATTCGGTGGGATGCGCCACGGTGCACCAGGATGGCACCATTGATCTGCGTAAAGATGTCGGCAAGGTGGTTGAAGTGGCCGACCGGCTGGGCTTTGCTGATATGCTCGGCAGCCGGGGCATTCTGCAGCTGCGCTGGGCAACCTTTGGTACGCCTTCGCAGGTGAATGCGCAGCCGCACCTGGATTCGGATGGCGACCTGGTGGGCGCACATAATGGCAACGTGGTTAATAATGTAGAACTGCGTCAGCAGTTCATCGCCGAGGGCATGACCATGCGTTCGGCCAACGACGGCGAAAGCTGCGTGCATGCGGTAGAGCGTTATATCAACCGGGGGATGGAGCCGGTGGAGGCCATCCGACAGGCTTACAACGACCTGGCGGGCGACTATGCCTTTGTGATTGGCCGGGTGGGTGAAGAGAAGCTGTATGCGCTCAAAAAAGGCTCGGGGCTGGTGGCAGGTGTGATGGAACACGGCACGGTCATCTCCTCGGACCTGCCCTCTATTTTGCCGCTGACGCGCCAGATTGTGCGTATTCAGGACGGTGAGATTGCGATCTTATCCCCGGATGGGATTGAACTGCGCTCGGTGGCCGATGGCAGCCGGATTGACCGCCCCATTGAGACGGTGACCGAGAGCATGGAAGCCGCACAAAAAGGCGGTTACCCGCACTTCATGCTCAAGGAAATTCATGAGCAGCCCGTGGTTGCCAGAGAACTGCTGCATCTGCTGGACAAAAACAGCGATGTGGAGCGCATTCTGGCGCACATGGCGAAAGCTGAGAACATCTACCTGGTGGGCTGCGGCACAAGCTACCACGCCTGCATGATCGCCTCCGTCTATTTCAGCCGGCTGGCCGGGCGGGCTACCATCCCGGTGCTGGCGCCGCAATTTATCGCCCAGTACCTTCCGGCGGTGGGACCGCGCGATGTGGGTATTTTTGTCAGCCAGAGCGGTGAAACTAAAGATGTGATCAACGCGGTGGAAGCCGCCAAACCCCGCGGTATGACGGCCTTCAGCCTGGTGAATGTGATTGGCTCAACCCTGACGCGCATCTGCGAGCGCACCTTGCCGCTGGCCTGCGGCTACGAAATCAGTGTGCCGGCGACCAAGACTTTTACCAATCAGGTGATTACCTTCCTGTATCTGGCGACCAAACTGGCCGGGGAAGATACCGCCCCACTGGCCGCCCTGCCCGATTTGATGCAGCAGACCATTGAGGCAGTTGAGAGTCAGGTGCAGTCGGTTGAGCCGCTGCTGGCGGGCTGGGATGATCTGTACTGCCTGGGCTACGGTCTGACCTATGCCATTGCCCTGGAAGGCGCACTGAAATTGAAAGAAATCACCTATGCCCACTGCGAGGGCATGCTCTCGACGGAATTCAAGCACGGGCCGCTGTCTGCCGTCAGCCCCAATTACCCGGTGCTGTTTGTAGCCGGACCGGAGGACGTGCCGGTGATTGTCAGTGGCATCAACGAGGTGACCTGCCGGGGCGGCAAAGCGATTGCCATCGGTGAAGAAGATGCCCGGCTGCGCGCCAATGCAGATCACTGCATTGTGATGCCGCCTGCGCCCGACAGCGCCCTGAGCGCGTTGTTGAGCGTGCTGCCGTTGCAACTGCTGTCTTATCGTCTGAGCCTGGCGCGCGGCTATGACCCGGATTTCCCACGTAATTTGAGCAAGACCCTGACAGTAGATTAATCATTGTGCTGAAAGCCGACCGGCCTCTCTTTGCCACAAAGAGAGGCCGGTTTTGATTAAGAAACTCTTGGTTAATTCACAGGTTGGGGTGTTGATTTGAGGGCAGCAATGTGGGTATAATAAAACATACCGACTGGTCGGTATGTTTTATTGCTATCCAGATGGAGGAAAAACAAAATGCTCAACCTGGTTACCGGAGCCACCGGTCACATTGGCAATGTATTGGTTCGCCGCCTGCTGGAACTGGGGCAGCGAGTGCGCGTATTTATCTTACCCGGCGAAGATCGCTCGGCCCTGGAAGGGCTGGAGATTGAATATGCCGAGGGTAATGTGCTGGATCCCGAGTCGCTGGCCCAGGCGATGGTGGGGGTCAATATGGTTTATCACCTGGCCGGGGTGATTACCATTTTGCCAGGCAAAAATGATTTTGTGGAACGGGTGAACGTGCAAGGCACGCGCAATGTGCTGGCCGCGGCACGCCGGGCTGGCGTGGGACGGGTGATTTATACCGGCTCCATCCATGCTTTCAAACGGGTTCCGCACGGCATCCTGGTGGACGAAGCCGTGCCATTTGATGCGGAACATGCCATCAATGCCTATGATCGGTCTAAAGCGCTGGCCTCCATGGCTGTGCAGGAAGCCGTGCGGGAGGGGCAAGACGCGGTGATTGCCTGCCCCACCGGGGTGATTGGCCCGCATGATTACCGGTTATCTGAAATGGGGGCGCTGATTTTTGATTGGATTAAAACCAGAACCGCCATGATTATTAAGGGCGCCTATGATTTTGTGGACGTGCGCGATGTCGCCGATGGGCTCATTCTGGCGGCGGAACGCGGGCGAACCGGCGAGACTTATATCCTCTCCGGGCAGCAGATTCAGGTGCCGGATATCCTCAAGCTGGTGAGCGAAGCACTGGGCAAGCCGCGCAAATCCATTTGCCTGCCCACCGGGCTGGCGCGCTTCTTCTCGCATTTTGCGGCTTTTTTCAGCCGCCTGACACACACCACGCCGCGCTTCACACCCTACTCCATCGCCACGCTGGATGGCAATTCGACAATCAGCCACGCCAAGGCAGAGCGAGAACTGGGCTTCAATCCCCGCCCGCTGCGGCAGACGATCAGCGACACGGTGGCCTGGCTGCTCAAGAACCGCAAGCGGTTCGACCGGGCCAAAGGATAAGATGCAGCCCAGGATCACGTGGCGAGGAAAAATTGCACTGATTACCGGCGCCTCCAGCGGGATTGGCGAAGCAACGGCGCGGCGGCTGGCAGCCGAAGGGCTGGTAGTTCTGCTGACCGCGCGGCGGCAGGAGCGACTGGAGGCGCTGGCGCAGGAAATTCAAAGCACCGGTGGGCAGGCCTATATCTACCCGGCGGATTTGAGCCTGGCAGAAGAACGGCAGCGGTTGTTTGAGCGCGTCAACGCGGAGCACCCCCCGGTGGATGTCCTGGTGAATAATGCCGGACTGGGCTGGTACGGCTATGCCGCCGATATGCCCTGGCAAACGGCGCAGCAATTGCTGGCGGTGAACCTGGAGGCCGTGGTGCAGTTGACGCTGCTGTGGCTGCCGCAAATGCGCGCCCGCCGGCAGGGGCGGATTATCAACATTGGCTCAGTGGTGGGCAGCATCCCCAGCCAGGGTGTGGCGGTTTACGCGGCCACCAAGGCTTTTGTGAATGCATTCACCACCGCCATTTACCGGGAACTGGCCAGCACCGCGGTCAAGATCAGCGTGGTACGGGCCGGGCCCATCCGGACAGAGTTTTATGAAAGCGCCGCCCACCGGTCAGACGGGCTGGTCATTCCGGTGGAGCGGCTGGCAATTTCAGTGGAGCGAGTGGCCGAGGCCGTCTGGCGGGTGCTGAGGCATCCGCAGCGGCGGGTTTACGTGCCGGTATGGCTGGGCATTACCCCCTGGGTGGAAGCGGCGTTTGGCTGGATCATGGATCGGATTGGGCCGCTGCTGTTGAAGCATCAAAGAGCCGGGGCAGATTCATCTGGCAGGCGCCAGTAAGCCGAGCCATCGGCAGCCCGCGCCATCATTTTGTATTCGATCATGCCCCGCCGCAGGCTGGCGGTATCTTCATAAAAACCTGCCAGCACCTCGTTGAGCTGTTTTTCGGTGTATTGCTTGCCGGGTTCAATCGCTTTCAGAACATAGCGCAGCAGGACCTGGAATTTCTTCTCCTGCATGGGCAGCGCCCGGATGCGCCCTTCGGGGGTGGTGAAGGAAGCCAGCACCTTGCGATCATAGGCATCCATATCTACATCTTCCGAAAGCCGGGGCAGAGCGTCACGAGTGGCAAACTGTCGCGCCATGCGTTCAAGAGCCTCTAGCTGCAGGGAGTAGAAATAGTAATGGCCTTCGGTGCGCGCCGAGACCAGCCCGGCATCTGACAGGCGCGCCAGGTGGTGCGACACAGTGGAGGGTTTGATATCCAGCAGGGCAGCCAACTCTTCAACCGTGTGGGGCTTTTGAGCCAGCAGACCAACAATTTTCAGGCGGTTGGCATCTGCCAGCGCCTTGAAGAAATTAAGCAGTTCTTCTGAATCCAGTAATTGAGCGTTCATCTTACAATATCCTTCATTATGTTTTGATATATATCGAAATGATTTTACAACCATCAATTGTTATTGTCAAGTAAAAAAGGGCTGATTTTGTCAGGGTTTTGTAAACCTATTCTGCTCATTTTCCCGTATAATTAGAGGGATGCGGATACAACCGCTCATTTATCCTGTCTTTGTGCATGGTTGAGGTGCGCATATGGGTAAGGACCTCCAGTTGATCGACGTACTTCGCAAAGCGTTTCCGGGTATTCTGGATAAAGAAGCTGATGAGATGATCGGCTCAGGACAGGTGCTGCCATTTCCGGGCAATACGGTCATTTGCCTGGAGGGTGCCCTCCAGACGACCTTCTACATTATATTAGAGGGCGAGGTTGAGATTCGGAAGACCATCAACGACACCGAAGTGCGCGTTCTGACCCGCCTGGGGCCGGGGGACTTCTTCGGCGAAATGGCGATCATTCACGGCGCGCCGCGGGCGGCGACCGTGGTGACCACCTGCCCCACCACTGTGCTGGAGATCCCCCGCGAGGGGTTCTCTTCGATGATCAAGCGCAGCAGCAGCATGAGCATGGCGATTGTGCAGCAGATCAGCAAGCGCCTGCGCGAAAACGACGAGATGGCGATTGAAGACCTGCGCGAGAAGGCCGGGCAACTGGCTGAGGCCTATCAGCAGCTGGCGGAGCAGGACTACACCCGCCGGGTATTTCTGACTACGATTGCCCACGAGCTGCGCACCCCACTGATGGCAGCCAATGGCTTTTTACAGATTCTGCGCAGCGGGGCGCTGCAGGGGCAGGCCTTTACAGCGGCGCTGGAAACGGTCAGCCGCAACCTGACCGAGATCACCACCCTGACCAACGATATTTTATTCCTGCAAGAAATGGAACTGATTCTGCCAGCGTTTGAGCAAACGGATGTCGGCGGGCTGGTGGCATCGGCGGTGGAACAGCAGCGCGAAAAGGCTGAGCGCAACGGGGTGGGCATGACGATGACGATTGCCCCCGGTCTGCCGCGCATTCCGGCAGACAGCAAAAGCCTGGAACGCGCGATTGTGGCGATGATTGACAACGGCATCAAATTCTCACCGGAGGGCGGGGCGGTGAATGTGGATGTGGGCTTTAACGAGGTTGAAGTCTGGGTGCGGATTCAGGATCATGGCGTGGGCATTCCGGCCAAATATCTGCCCCGAATTTTTGAGCGGTTCTTCCACCTGGATGAGATTGCCGGACACCTGTTCCGCGGCGCGGGGCTGGGGCTGTCAATTGCCCGCCAGGTGATTGAGCAGCACAAGGGTCGGGTAACTGTGGAAAGCGAACTGGGGCGCGGTTCAACCTTCACCATCCACCTGCGCCGAAACCAATAAAACGCGACCGTGAGGAAAATCAGCAGGGCAGCCTCCAAAGGGCTGCCCTGAATTTTTTTAGAGCGTTAGAACAACGATGCCTGCCACGGTGAGCAACATGCCGACCACCGATTTGAGTGTCAGGGGTTCGCCGCCCAGCATGATGCCCATGAGCGCGCCGAAGAGCGGGGAGGTGAAGGCAATTGGCATCACCTTGGTAAGGGGCGCGCCCTTGATGGCGGTATAAAAGCACAACATGCCCACAGCGCCGGCAACCACGCCGCCGCCAATGATCATATAGAGCAGGGCTTTGGGACCAGCCTGGGGCAGCGTTTTCCACTGCGGGTAGCTGGCAATTCCCAGGATGATCACCGCTACGAGGGTGCGAATGGTGATGCCCATGGTGGGAGAAAGGTTGCCAAGGTGGAGGCCCTTTTTCTCAAAGTAGCCACCAACGCCCCAGCAGATGGCTGTGAGCAAGGCGAAAAGTTGGGGTTTCATGTGGTTTGTCTCCTGATATAAAAATTGGAATATGAGGTTCTCAGATTGGTCTTAAAATTCGCGTGAAAACCTCTTGCAAAACGCCAGCAATTGGTATATACTGTGGATAGAAGTGGTAGAAAGTGGGTGAAAGTGGTACGAATCGCCGGGTTACCCGGCGTTTCGCCTATTTATCCGAGGTAGAACTAATGTTCACTAGTTTCATGGGTCAGTACGAGCACAGCATAGACGAAAAAGGACGGATGACCATTCCGGCCCGCTATCGCGAGCTGCTGGTCACTGGCGCAGTGATCACCCTGGGGTTTGATGAAAACCTGTGGGCGCTGCGCACTGCCGACTACGAAGAGATTGAGGCCAAGATTGGCCGCATGAATCCGGCTGACCCTAACGTGCGCCAGCTGGCACGGTTAATTCTATCACACGCTGAATTTGTTGAACCGGACCGGCTGGGGCGAATCCTGCTGCCGCAGTTCCTCCGCGACTCGGGGCATTTGACCGATACCGCGGTGGTGGTTGGGGTCGGCAGATATTTTGAAATCTGGTCCCGGGAATTATGGAGCGCGCAGGTTGCCAGGCTGCATGACCCGACGATCACCCAGGAACGGCTGGCGCTTTTTGATCTCTCGCATCAATGAGTCACCCCACTGTTGAAGACCACCACCCCCCGCACGTCTCTGTACTTTACCAGGAAATACTCAATGTTTTAAGCCCGGAAAGCCCCGGAAGGTATGTGGACGCCACATTAGGCGCCGGAGGGCACGCCTGGGGGATCCTAAAGGCCAGTACGCCAGATGGTGAATTACTCGGTTTTGAACTGGATCCTCGGGCGCTGGAGATTGCAAGCCAGCGCCTGGCCGTTTTTGGCAGGCGGGCTCATTTGCGGCAGGCCTCTTACGCCACACTGGGCGCAGAACTGGCCCGGTTGGGCTGGGAGACTGTGCAGGGTGTGGTGATGGACCTGGGGGTATCTTCAATGGAACTAGATACCGCTGAACGAGGGTTCTCTTTTCAAGCCGATGGCCCGCTGGATATGCGCTTTGACCCCACCGCCCCACTCACCGCTGCCGTCCTGGTGAACCAGACGCCGGAAGCTGAACTGGCCGACCTGATCTGGCGATATGGCGAGGAGCCGAACTCACGGCGAATTGCGCGAGCCATTGTGCAGGCCCGACCACTGGAAACCACCCGGCAGTTGGCGCAGGTGATTGAAAAGGCCCATCGCGGGCCCCGCCAACGCATCCACCCGGCCACACTCACCTTTCAGGCTTTGCGGATCGCCGTCAACGATGAATTGGGCGCGCTGGAGCGAACCCTGCCACAGGCAGTGGCGGCGCTGGCGCCCGGCGGTCGTCTGGCGGTCATCGCCTTCCATTCACTGGAAGACCGGTTGGTCAAGCAGTTCTTGCGCACCGAAAGCACAGACTGCCTCTGCCCGCCGGCGCAGCCGATCTGCACCTGCAATCACCGGGCTACCCTGCGGCTACTCACACGTCACGCCATCACCGCCGCCGATAACGAGATAACCGCCAATGCCCGGGCGCGCAGCGCCCGCCTGCGGGTGGCCGAAAAGCTGCCGCTGGCATAAGACTTGCAATTTCCAGATTGAAACTATCTCACATTTTGAAGAAGGACTTTATGGCACAAAATCTCATTCAAGCATATCGGCAGGCCCCCTGGCGCACCCAGCTCCAGTGGATTGGCCTGTTTTTGCTTGGGCTGGTTGGGGTTGTGCTGGTCGCCGGGCTCTGGCTGAGCATTACCGCCCAGGCTACGTCTGCCGGGGTTGAGATTCAGAATCTGGAATACGAACGGGAAGACATTCAGCGCGAAATTGCGGACCTGAAGACTCAATACGCTTACCTGACCTCAGCAGCTGTGATGGAAGCACGCGCTGAGGCGATGGGATACGATACTGCTGATATGACGCAGGCCGTTTATGTGATTGTGCCTGGATACATCGGCCGGCAGCCCGAAATTCTGGCGCTGCCCATTACGCTGGAAGTTGAAGAAAGCAATATCATCAAGCCCAGTTATACCCAGTCGCTCTGGGATATTCTGTTCCGCGCCCGTCTGTGGCAGGGAACCACCCAACCTTAAGGAGGTCAAAATGAAGTTACCTGCGCTCTCGCGTTTCACAATTGTTGGCGCCATTTTGGCCCTGATGGCAGCATTGATTCCTGTTCAGATGGTTCGGATTCAGACCAATGTGGACGCAAGAGACAAATCTGATTGGTTTGATCGAAATTTTGGTTATGAAGAACGCACTCTGCTGCCCGAGCGCGGCAATATTTATGACCGCTGGGGCAACCTGCTGGCAGGCAACCGGGAAGTATATGAAATTGGGGTTGCGCTGAATGAGGTCCAAAGCCCTGAAACGATTGCCCGCGACCTGGCGGCTGTGCTGGGTGCGGATTATGCCGGTGTGTTGAGCGCGGCCAGCACAGAATATGTCAAGGACGAAATTGAATATATTGCCCTGATCGATTTTGTGGATGCCGATTCGGTTGCCAAGCTGGCGGAACTCCAGAAGCAGTACAACGAACTGCCGCCAGCGCGGCGCGGACAGGAAAATCCGAGCCTGCTCGGACTGCACTGGACGGCCCACCTGCACCGCAGCTACCCAGAAAACGAATTGGGCTCCAACGTTATCGGGTTTGTGCCGTATCTCGACCGCAGTAACAACAGCGGGCTTTACGGGGTGGAACAATACTACGACACCATGATGGCTGGCACGCCGCTGGATGTCGTGATTGCGGTTAACCCCACCAATGTACAGGAAATTCCAAACGTGCAGCCGGGCGACAGTCTGATTTTGACGATTGATCGTGAGATTCAGTCAAAGATGGAAATCATCATTGATGCGGCGGTGGCCGATACCAGATCAGATTCAGGCACCATTATTGTGATGAACCCCGAGACGGGTGAAATTCTGGCCATGGCCACCACGCCCCGGCTGAATATCAATGAGTATTGGAATTATGGTGAGATCTTCACTGGAACAACCCCCTTTAACCGGGCCATCAGCCAGACGATCGAACCCGGCTCCACCTTCAAGGTCATCACCATGGCGGCGGCGCTGGACAGCGGTGCGGTGGTTCCCAGCGATACTTACTATGATGATGGCTGGGAAGAAGTGGGCGGCATCAATATTCACAACTGGGACTACACCATCTGGAACGATCAGGATATGACCGGTTGTATGCGGCACTCGATCAATACCTGCCTGGTTTGGACTGCCAAGCAAATGGGACCCACTCTCTTCTACGAATATCTGCTGCGGTTTGGGATTGGGCACCGCACCAATGTTGACCTGTATGGCGAGCAAACCTGGCCCTTGAGCCTGCCGGGCGACCCGGACTGGTACCAGGTGAACCTGGGCACCAAT
>JAGOFZ010000109.1 GCA_017996955.1 Longilinea sp. | reverse complement strand
CCGCCGCCCATCAGGGTTTGCTGCTGCCGCTGGATGAACTTTCTGCCGCAGTGGATGACACCGATTGGTATGCTTACGCCCATGCCCTGGCCGATGTCGATGGTCAGGCCTATGGCCTGCCCTTTACCGGCGATGTCCTGTTGATGGTCTATCGCCCGGCCCAGGTGGATATCCCGCCCCAGACCTGGCAGGAACTGTTACTCTGGGGGCGCCCCGTCCTCTTCCCCGCTGCCGATGAGCATGCCTGGCTGACCTTTTTGCTCTACCAGGGCTACGGTGGCACCCTGCTCAATGACCATGCCGTCCCAACCCTTCAGGCTGCGCCACTGGCTCAGGTGCTGGATATTTATTCCCGTGGTTTGCAGCAGGGCGCCTTTTCTTACAATGCTATTCAAACGAGCAGTGACGCCGATGTCTGGCAGGCGTTTTTAGAGCAGCGCTCCAATGTGGTTGTCACCTGGAGCTCAAATTATCTCCAAACCATGCCCGCCGACGCCATGGCCGCACCGCTGCCTGCCCTCGAAAAACGCTGGATCACCCTGGCAGATGGCTGGGTCTGGTGCATCACTGACCCCGACCCTGAACGGCAGGCCTTGAGCGTTCGCCTGGCTGAACACCTGACCGCCAGCGACTTTATGGCCGACTGGAGTCAGAAGGCCGGCGCCTTACCGGCGCGCCCCAGCGCCCTGGCTGCCTGGCCCAACCAGACCCTGCGCGCCGTTTTGGGGCCAATTGCGCTTTCTGCTCAAGAAATTCCCGGCTATAATATCGTTCAGACCGCCGGCCCAGTCTTGCAGACGGCTGTTTTACAGGTCTTGCGCCAGGAAAGTGACCCATTCCCCGCCGCCCAATCGGCTGTGGATGAGCTTTCAGCGCCCTGATGAGGTTGTGGATGAATCGATGGCTTAGACGGAAAACAAAATCAATTCAGTTGCCAGATTGGCTGGGGCGGAACCTCCTGCTTTTTGGCATCTTTGTTTGCTTCCTTCTGGGCGGTCTTTTTCTAATCGGCCCAGACCTGCCCGCCACAGGCGCGGCTGGCATGCAGATTGCCATCACGGTTACCCCTCCACCCGTACGACTGGATACGCCCGTCACCGCCACGCCCTTACCCGCCTATCTGACCGATACCTCGGTAACCGATGGCGTCATCATCTGGGGGATTATCCTGGTACTGATTGTGGTGATTGGCACCCTCGGCTATATCCGCTCTCAAACGCCCCGCCCATCCAAACCTGCCCGGTAGCCTTTCAGCCAGGCCATATCTCAATTGACCCCTTGACATCCCATCGGTTTTGGCGATAATTGAATTAATCTTTCCAACCATTAATGGCTGTGAAGGAGGAAAGTAAACAGGTGAAAGCCGTCAGGGAGACCGGGGCATGGACTGAAACCCCGATCCGGGAGACACCGGTTGAAGTTCCCTCCCGAGCCGCTCCGGGGAACGCCCGTCACGGGCCAGTAGTCTGAGCCGCACCGCCAGCGTTACAGGGCGAACCAATCGCCAGGGTATATCCCGGGCTGTTGGGTCGAGTGGGCTGTCGTGTGCAGCCAACCTGGGTGGTACCGCGGGCTTCGCCTCCCGTCCCTTGTTGGACGGGCGGTTTTAATTTAATCCAAGGAGGTTGCTTGTATGGACGAACAGGGCATTCTTGCCGAACTTAACCAAATCCAGCAAGACGCATTGGCGGCTCTGGCTGGTATTGAAGACGAAACGACCTTGCAAGGCTGGAAGGTCTCTTATCTCGGGCGCACCTCGCCCGTCATGCAGGTTTTTAGCCGCATGGGGCAGTTTTCCAAAGAACTACGCCCGCTGGTCGGTCAGCAGGCCAATCAGGTCAAACTTGCGCTCGAAGCCGCCCTGGCAGAACGCTCTGCCACCGTTCAGCAGGCCGCCCTCACGCACCGCCTGTCTGCCGAGCGGCTGGATGTGACCCTGCCCGGCCGCCGCATCCCCGCGGGCGGGCTGCACCCCACCACACAAACCCTGCGCGAAATTTATCGTGTTCTCGGCGATATGGGCTTCCAAACCTACCGCGCCTATGATGTTGAAACCGATGATAACAACTTCACCCTGCTCAACATCCCCCCCCATCACCCGGCGCGGGAAATGTGGGATACCTACTACACCACCACCCCCGGTGTGGTGCTGCGCACCCACACGTCCCCGGGCCAAATTCGCGCCATGCGTGAATATGCCCCCGAGCCCATCCGCGTGATCTTGCCCGGCATGTGTTACCGCTACGAACAGATCAGCCACCGTCACGAAATCCAGTTCAATCAGGTTGAGCTTTTAGCCGTTGGGCGCAACATCACTTTCGGTGATCTCAAAGGCACCCTGAACGATTTCGCCCGCCGCATGTTCGGCGAAAACGTCCGCACCCGTCTGCGCCCCTCTTACTTCCCCTTCACCGAGCCCAGCGCCGAAATGGATGTGGAATGTTTTGTCTGCGGCGGCAAGGGCTGCCAGGTTTGCAAAGGCTCTGGCTGGCTCGAGATTCTGGGCTGCGGCATGGTCCATCCCACCGTGCTGGAAAACGGCGGCTACGACCCGCGCGAATTCAGCGGCTTCGCGGCTGGCATGGGCCCCGAGCGCATCACGCTCCTCCGCCATCGCATTGAGGATATCCGCTACTTCTGGGGTAACGATATCCGTTTCCTGGAACAGTTCTAGATTAGGAGTTTCATCATGAAAGTTGTTCTTTCCTGGCTCAAAGATTTCGTTGACCTGGATCTCTCACTCGAAGACCTGGCGCGTGTGCTGACTCGCATCGGCCTCGAGGTGGATGAGGTTCACTCAATTGGCTTACCCTACCCCGGCGACCCGGGCTCTGTTTCCGGCGGATATCAAGAATTCAAATTCACTGGCCTGTCCTGGGACCGCGACAAAATTGTTGTTGCCCAGATTGACGAGGTGATGCCCCACCCCAACGCCGACCGCCTGGTGCTCTGCCGCCTGCAGGATGGCCTTCAAGAACACATTGTCCTCACCGGCGCACCCAATCTCCTCGAATACCGCGGTCGAGGCCCTCTGGCCCAGCCCTTGAAAGTCGCATATGCCCGTGAAGGCGCGCGCATCTACGATGGTCATCAGGAAGGGTATGTCCTCACAACCCTCAAGCGCGCCAAAATTCGCGGCGTTGAGTCTTACTCCATGGTCTGCTCCGAAAAAGAGCTGGGCATCTCCGATGAGCATGAAGGCATCATGCTGCTCAACCCCGATGCCCCGGCTGGCCTTCCCCTGGTTGATCTGCTGGGCGACGCAGTGTTTGAAATTTCCATCCTGCCCAACATGATCCGCAACGCCTGTATGCTGGGCGTAGCCCGTGAGCTTTCTGCTGCCCTGGGCAAACCCCTCCGCAAACCCCACCGCGTGGTTGCTGCCGATGGCCCTGCAATTGACGGTCAGGTCGCCATCAAGATTACCGACCCGGCCCTCAATCCGCGGTTTGCCCTGGGTCTGGTTCGCGGCGTTGCCGCCCGGCAGAGCCCCGACTGGGTGCAGCGTCGTTTGCGCCTTGCGGGTATGCGCCCCATCAACACCATTGTGGATGCCACCAACTATGTGATGCTGGAAGTCGGGCAGCCGCTGCACGCTTTCGATTACGACACACTCGTCCAGCGCGCCAGTGGGCAGGCCCCCACCATCATCACCCGCCCGGCCCAGTCTGGCGAATACCTCACGACCCTGGATGGCGTTGAGCGCACCCTGGAGCCTTATACCATCCTGGTGACCGATACGGCTGGCCCGCTCTCGCTGGCTGGCGTGATGGGCGGTCAGGAGAGTGAAGTCACGTCCGAAACCCGCAACGTCTTGCTGGAAGGCGCCAGTTGGAACCTCGTCAATGTTCGCCGTACGGTCAGCGGTCAGCGCCTCAATTCCGAGGCCGCCTATCGTTTCGCCCGCGGCATCCATCCCGCTCTGGCGGCCCCGGCAGTGGAATACTGCCTGGACCTCATGGCTCAGTGGTGCGGTGGTCAAATTGCCCGCGGCCTGGTAGATGTCTATCCCAATCCCCTGCCCGATGCGGTGGTGGAACTGACTGTTGCCGACCTGCAGCGCATTCTGGGCATTGAACTTTCCCTTCAGGCCATGGCCGACCTGCTGATCCCGCTCGAATTCACCTGTCAGATAGAGGGCGACGTGCTGTGGGTCAAAGCCCCGGCGCACCGCCTGGATATTGGCACGGGTCTGGTGGGCAAGGCCGATGTAATTGAGGAAATTGCCCGTATGCACGGGTATGATAAAATCCCGGCCCGCCGCATGGCAGACACCCTGCCCGTCCAGCGCGGTAACTCGACGCTTGAACGTGAAGAAGCCCTGCGTGATCTGTTGGCTGGTCTGGGCCTGCGCGAGGCCGTCACCTACCGCCTGACCTCCCCCGAGCGTGAGGCCCGCCTCCTGCCTGAGACAGCCCCCTATGTTGAGCTTCAAAACCCCATTGCTCCCGATCGCTGTGTGATGCGCCGCAGCCTGCTCGCCTCCATGCTGGAAGTAATAGAGCGCAACGCCCGCCTGAGTGAACGTCTGGCCTTTTTCGAAATCGGCCCGGTATTCTGGCCCATTGAGGGTCAGCAGCTGCCCGCCGAACCCCTGCGCCTGGCCGTTGCGCTGATCGGTCGGCGTGAGCTGCCTACCTGGGATCAACCCCACGCTGAGATGATGGACTTCTTCGACCTCAAAGGTCTGGTTGAGCAGATGCTGGATGGCCTGCACCTGGAAGGTGTCGCGTTCGAACCCGTCACCGACGATCCCCGCTTCCATCCGGGCAAATGCGCACTGCTGAAGATCAATGCGGTGCCGATGGGCATTCTGGGTGAACTGCATCCCGCCATTCAACAGCATTATGATCTGCCCAATGCCCCGCTCCTGGCGGCCGACCTGGATGCTGCTGCAATTCTCGCGCTGGTCAATGCCCGCCGCGATACCCGCCCCGTACCCGCCTTCCCGCCTGTTCTGGAAGATCTGGCGGTGGTCGTGGATGAAGATCTGCCCGCTGACCGGGTGGCTGAAGTCATCCGTCAGGCTGGCGGCAAACTGGTTACTGCCGTGCGCCTCTTCGATATCTTCCGCGGCGAGCAGCTTGGCACCGGTAAGAAGAGTCTGGCTTACAGCGTCACATACCAGTCCTACGACTCAACCCTGACCGATGCCCAAACCCAGCCCGTACGAGCCCGCATCATCCGCCGGCTTGAGCAGGAACTTGGCGCCAAGCTGCGGAGCTGAAATGACCAACCAACCTCTCTGGCTTGATTGGGCCCAGCGCCTGCAGGCCATTGCCCAGTCGGGTCTGACGTACACCACCAATGTCTTTGACATTGAGCGCTTTGAGGATCTCCGCCAGATCGCGGCGGAGATCCTGGCCGCGCACACCGACCACGACCTGCCCTACATTTCCGATCTGCTTGCCGGTGAGCAGGGCTACGCTACCCCCAAACTGGATGTACGCGGAGTCGTTTTTCGTGATGACAAAATTCTGCTGGTCAAAGAACGTGTGGATGGCGGCTGGACACTCCCCGGCGGTTGGATTGACGTAGGCGAGCCCCCCAGTCTGGCTGCCGAACGCGAGGTCTGGGAAGAATCGGGTTACCGCGTGCGTGCCACCCGCTTGCTGGCCCTGTTTGATCGCAATCGCCACGGCCACCCGGCCTTCATCTTTCACATCTATAAGCTGTTCATCGCCTGCGACCTGCTCGGCGGCGAGCCGTCAACCAGTATTGAAACCGATGGCGCTGAATTTTTTGCCGAAGATGCCCTGCCGCCGCTTTCGGTCCCACGCACCTCAGCAGATGAGCTGACCGCCATGTTCCGGCATCATCGCCAGCCTGGGCTGCCAACGGATTTCGATTAATTCGCCTGACGGCGGTTTACCGGTTAAAATAGGGGGATATGAAAACAAAATCACTTTTTGCTTTTATTCTGGGCCTGATTCTGCTGACCGGCTGCCTCACGCCGGTCGGCAGTCAGCTCACGCCGGCGGTCACCTCCACCCAATCCCCGGAACTCACCCGTCCTCCGGCAAAAACCCCCACTCCCAAAGTATCCCCCACCCCCACCC
>JAGOFZ010000108.1 GCA_017996955.1 Longilinea sp. | reverse complement strand
TTTTGAATGGAATGAGCGGTTGAATCGAGCCGGGATGGATTCCATCTCGGCGGGCGGCTCGATTGCGTTTGCGCTGGAATGTTTTGAACAGGGCCTGCTGACTCTGGAAGACACGGGAGGATTGGCGTTGACCTGGGGCAACACGGCAGCCATTGATGCACTGCTTGACCAGATGATCCGGCGCGAGGGGTTGGGAGCGCTGCTTGCAGATGGCAGCCGGGCGGCGGCTCAAAGGCTGGGGAAGAACGCCAGTGAGTATGCCGTGCAGGCCGGCGGGCAAGAGCTTGCCATGCACGATGGGCGTAATGACCCCGGGTTTGCCCTGCATGCGGTGGTTGAGCCCACCCCCGGGCGGCATACGCTGGGGGCCTATCTTTACTATGAAATGTTCCAGCTCTGGAAGGTCATCAAAGGGCTGCCGCCAGTCCGGCTGATGTTCTATCCCAAGGGGCACAAATACCGCAATGATGCCGAGAAGGGCGTCTGGGGAGCGGCCTGCAGTAATTTGATGGCTGCTGCCAACGGCGCGGGGTTGTGCATGTTTGGGGCACTGGTAGGGTTGAACCGGATCCCGTTTTTCCAGTGGCTGAACGCGGCAACCGGCTGGGATAAGACCCCAGAAGCCTATATGCAGATTGGCTGGACCATTCAGAACTTGCGGCAGGCCTTCAACCTGCGCCAGGGCGCCCCCCTGAGGCATGCGATTAATGCCCGGGCAACCGGCCAACCGCCGCAGACCGAGGGCGCCAATCAGGGGCGCACGGTGCCGCTGGATGGTTTGGTGCGGGCCTATTACACCGCCATGCACTGGGACCCGGAAAGCGGGCATCCCGATGTGGCGGCAGTCACGGCGCTGGGGCTGCCGGCGCCAACGGAAAAGTGAGTGTGAGCGATGAGTCATGAAATCACCACTCTGTGTACCGGGTGCACAGCCTGTGTGCGCCAGTGCCCGGTAGATGCCATCTCGGGCGAACGAAAGCAGTTACATCAAATTGATGCGGCCTTGTGCATTGACTGCGGCGCCTGCGGGCGCATCTGTCCGGTGGATGCCATCCTGGATGCCAACCGGCAGACGGTGCTGCACATCAAGCCGGCGCTGTGGGAAAAGCCGGTCTGGAATTATGCGACCTGCACCGCCTGCAAGATCTGTGTGCAGGCCTGCCCTACGGGCTGCATTGCCATTCTGGAGCCGCCCCGCAACGGGCATGGGTTTGCGCCAGGGCTGCCATATCTGGCGCGGCCTAAAGACTGCATTGCCTGTACATTCTGTGCGGTGGACTGCCCGTTTGAAGTTATTCGCATGGCAAGCCCAGAGTTCGTCTGAACAGGGTAAATTTAAGCGGCTAAGCGTCTGAAACAATCGAACTCACGCAGCTAAATTGACGTGAGTTCGGTTGTTTTGCCGTATAATAAAATTCATTCTGACAGCAAGGGGTTTCCCCATGACAATCTCCGATGCGGAAGTCCTGAAACTTTTTCGGCAAGTTCATCCGAGCGAGCTGCCTATTGGGTTTTACCTGGTGGCGCCGGATGGGCGGTTTTTGATTGCATCGGGCGGGGTGCGGTATTTGCTGGGCATGCCACTGGAGGGGGAGATTAGCGCGACCATCGCAGAATTTTACGAAAATCCGGCCCAGAGGACCATGCTGCTGGAGCAAGCTGAGGAAAGATCACGCCAGGGGCGGTATCTGCAGGGGGCGCTGATCCGGTTTTGCACCAGGGGCGGTCTGCGGGTGGCCGAAAACACCTGCCGGGCGCTGCTGGATCCGCAGATCGGGGCAGTGGTCGGTTACTATGGGACACTGGTGGATCGCACGGCAGAGGTGGAAAGCAAGCAGCAGGAACAGAAGCTGCAGCAGCGAATTGAGGACCTGACTACGGATATTGGGCGGGTACTGCACGCCAATTCGAGTACGCTGACGATGGTGCGTTTGGCCTTTGACCCCGTGCTGGCGCTGATTGCGACGGAGCTGGAGATACCCAATCCAAAGGGTGAGTTATCGCCCGTACAGGAAACCGCGCTGCTGGACGGACAGGCGCAGAAGCTGGGCGGAGCCATCCGGGGGTTGATTGCCAATAATCCGGCCGAGCGGCGCTTGCAGGCACTGCCCCAACTGCGCTGGGAATATCTGGAGCAGCTGGCGGGCGACTTGAATGATTATCAACAGGTTGTGCCGGTGACTGAAGCCCGCCCCTCTTTTCTGCGGCGGCTGGCGGCAGATGTAACTGCTATTTTAGGAGAGATGCGGCCGGGGCTGGCAAAGGAGCAGGTGCGCGAGGTGCAGCGGGCGGCGCTCAACTTACAACGGGCGGCGGCCCTGTTAACCGCAACCCGGGCCTATGTGGCCTCCATCCAGATGGAACATTCGCTGAGGGCGTTGAGAGATTTTGCAACTGGTGATCTGCGGTCTGGTGAGGAACGGGTGTCTGTTTCTATGCGCTCGATTGTGGATAACGCCGTCAAGTCGCTGGCTGATTTTGCCAGCAGCCGGGGGATTGAGATTGTGATCCGGGACCATTCAGGCGGGGCGGAGATTGCGGTGCAGGAGCGCGAGCTGCAGCGGGCAGTTGCCAATCTGGTGCATAATGCCATCAAGTACAGTTGGAGCCGCACTGGCGGCACCAAGCCGCCGTGGGTCTCGATTGAAATTCGCGCCAATGACAGCGAAGTGTCGCTCAGTGTGGAAAACTGGGGGGTGCCCATCCCCAAAGATGAGATTGAGAATAATTTGATTTTCAACCTGGGATACCGGGGGCGGCTGTCTAAGGACCGCAACCGGCTGGGGACGGGTGTGGGATTGACGGATGTGCTCCATGCGGTACAATCTCACCAGGGCAGTGTTCAGGTCAGCAGTGCCCCGGCATCTTCGACGGCTATTCGGGATGAGAATCACCCGGATTATTATCAACAACCCTTTATTACCGTTTTCACCATCCGGCTGCCCCGCCGGAAAACCAAAGCAGGATAGATTATGTTACCCAACCGAATTCGTGTGCTCTGGATTGAAGATGAGGCTCGCTATCAGTTGAATGAGTTGATGGGGCCGTTGTTATATCGGCGGATTTACCATTTATCACTGGCAGAGAATGCTACCGAGGCCATGCGGTTAATCCGTACAACAGAGCATTACGACGTCATCATTGTTGATATGCGGATTCCACCAGGCGAAGATCCAGCCTGGAAGATGTTATATCAAGATCAGGGCAACGATACCAGTAAAGCCCGGCTGGGGCAATATCTGATTGAATGGATGCTGGGGCAAATGAATGGACATGCAGAGCAATTCTCTGTCCGCCCAAATTGGATTCAACCGCAGCAAATTGCGGTGTTTTCGGCAGAAGAACCCTCTGGCATGGACCGCATATTCAAGATGGGGGTTAAGGTCTATCAACCCAAAGATGCCAGTTACCCGGATGATATTCTGGTGCAGCTTGTTGGGCGGGTGATGAACTGCAAAGAAGAGCAGGACAAGAGGGGCACATGAACAACCTGGATGCATTTATTGGGCTGTTGCTGTTTATGGCGGGCGCTCCGGCGTTGGTGCTGCAATTTACGCCAAACGATGTGCGCCATATTCTGCTCAAGAACAAGTCTGACAAGTGGAAGTTTATTGCGAATCTATATTGGCCGGCAGTGGTGGGGGCAGTATCGACCCTGGGTGTTTTCGTGTTCAGCAATCCTACGCCTTGCAAATGGGCTGAGGTCGGCTTGCTGGTGCTGCTCATCGGACTAACCATCTTTGTGTGCGTGAAAATTCTATCCTATGCCAGCAAACGCGATGTGGTTAAAAAGCAGGCGGATCAGGCCATTGGCGCTCACCAAAAAACCGAGGCCATGTCTAACGACTATTTTGAAAATATTCGGCTGCTGGGCAGAGAAAGCAAATCAAGCGGCGAGAAGCTCTGGGCAATTGAGGCCGTTGGCAAAATTGCGAGTTACCGATTAAGCCGAACCAATTATGCCGGGAATGAAATGGAGGCAGCCATTGATGCGCTGCGCGGAATCATTTTAGAGGGACGGCAAGGCAGTTCACCAGAGATTTTTCACAAGGCAATCGAGATTTTGAACCAGATTATCCAGAAGCATCGCGAGCGTCCGGGGTTATCTCAAGCTGACTTAAGGTGGAGCCTGAAGGCTCTGAGCGATTTAGGACAAGAAGCAATCAAATTTCCAACACCGGATGTTACCATTGCCTGCATCAATGTGCTTGAATCAAGCAGCAGACCACTGTCGCCTTCAGCCAGCCAGGGGTTGAGTGAGATTGCTTCGGTGGCGCTGCAGGAGGGGGTTATTCTGGTGGCGATGCAGGCACTCAATATTATTGGATCAGCAGTCTATGAAAATGGATTGGAAGACACCAAGCTGCAAGAAATCCTCTACGATTACCTGGGGCTGCTGGGGGCATTCTGGGCTCATGGTGAAAGTGCACAGAGCATTGCCAACCGAGATTTGAATGATTTGAAGGCAGGGGGGAAAATCAATTTGAAAGAACTGGTGGAACGTGCTATCGAGCATCACCGTGAGACACTGCGGTTTGAGGTGGCGGACAAAATCTCTAAGATGTGGTCTGAATATTGATAGATGTAACGCAAACGGGCGGGAAAATTCCCGCTCGTTTCGTTACAATCATTTGAGCCTTGGCATTCGCTCAGTGTTACTCTTCTGAAATAACAACAATGCGATCATGGTCGGTGAAGGTGACCATTTCGGCTTTGTCGGGGTTAATCTTGACGCCGTAGCCGTTGGCAGCATCCTGCGAGTTGGCCTGGAGGCGGTAGCCAATGGCGACCTGGTTGCGGCGGCGGGCGGTTTCTACGATGGTGTAGAAGTTGACCGGTTTGCCAAGCTGGACATACTCGGCCGCGGGTTTGAGGTAGATCTCGGAGCCTTCGGGGTCGAACATATCGGTAAAGACGCCGTTGAGGTATTTATTCTCAGTGATCTGGGCCATCATCAGGCTGACGAGCTTATCGCTGACGATGAAGTCATCAGCGCGGGTGACATCGGCAAGGTTGCGGTTGCGAATGTCCAGCATTTCGCTGACGATGGTGAATTTGGTGCCGTCGCGGTCGGCGATATCACGCAGGTGGAGGAGCGTGACCAATGTGTGTGCATCGGCGCGCTGTACATCCATGGAGTCGGAGTAGCACAACAGAATGATGTGGTTGAAGTGGCGGAGGTTGAGTCCCTCGAGAACGCGGCGGTTGGTGGTATCGGCCTGTTGAAAGGTGATTTTCTGGTTCGTCAGTTCAGAGCAGCAAATTTCAAGGTCAGTGCCAACGGTATCCACATCTGCCACGATGGTGACTTCGGAGTCGGGGGCAACATAGTTATCAAGCTCACGAATAATGGTGGCGCCGCGGCGATTCCAGCCCAGCAGAAGGGTGGCTTCGGGCTGTTTGGGGGCAATGTGCCCCGAGACGATCTGGGCTTCCTGAATTTGAACAGGCTGATCGAGAGTCAGGAAAATTTTGTCATCATCTTCAGCAATCACGACGAGCTCATCGCCAGCCTCAATGACCTGATCCATGGGGGCATTCAGGCAGGGCATGGTGTTGGGTTTGCGAATACCGAGGACGGTGTTGGTGCGGTAGGCCAGCAGCGCTTCGCCAAAGGTTTTGCCCGTCAGGCGAGGTTCGGGTTTGATGTAGATTTCATCGCCGCCGAAGTCAAGCAGCTCGGTGTAGACAACCGACAGACCAGATTGACGGCAGGTCTGGGCAACCACTCGGGCGACAAAGTCGCCGACCAGCACCCATTCCACCTGGCCGCGGCCAACCACCAGAGCGGCATCCATGTTTTCGGGTTCGTAAATTTCAGCCACAATGTGGAAGGTTTTTTCGGGGTCACGGTTGGGGTGGTTGACCACCGCGAGGACAGCCTTGATGACCTCAGAGTCGGGATCATTCCCTTCGGGAGAGAGCACAACAATGGCCCGCGCCTGATTGAGGCTGACCAGATTCAGGTCTGCTACATCCATCGGGTCGCCGCTGCGGCAGATGATGCGCATGTTTTTGCGGTCTTCAATCTTGGAAGCGATTTCATCTTCCATTTCGACTTTGTCTTTTTTGCCCAGGATGACGATGCAGGGCTTTTCGACATTTTCATTTGCGGCGATCAGTTCAGTAACAATCGTAAAGATTTGTTCGGACCAACCCAGGATGACAATCTGGTTGGTTTCAAGAACGCGTGAGCGGC
>JAGOFZ010000107.1 GCA_017996955.1 Longilinea sp. | reverse complement strand
GCACGCCGTTCATCGCCATTTCCATGCCGACCGTGGTGGTATAAACCAACCCCAGGTCAGCCACATCTACCAGATC
The DNA here is from genome assembly GCA_017996955.1 of Longilinea sp. GTDB lineage: Bacteria > Chloroflexota > Anaerolineae > Anaerolineales > Anaerolineaceae > JAGOFZ01. Next base: position 6,171 of record JAGOFZ010000107.1, on the reverse strand, counting down.
GTAGGTGTTGATTTTTTCATCCGGCTTGATCACGCGGATATGCTCGGGCAGTTTGGGCAGCACGCTGTGAATTACATCCACCATTGACTGCCCGTGCGTCAGCGTCTCACCGGGGTGCACCCGGATAACCAGTTGAATATCAGGCCGCTCAATAAAATACTGCACTGTGCGGGTAATCCACTCAGCCATATTGTGGCTGAAGACCTGGCGTCCCAGCGTCAGGCTGTCGCCCAGCACATTGGTCGCCAGCAGCACCACCGGGCGGTCATCCAGCCCCAGCGCCTGGCGAGCCTGCTCGCCGCCCTGGGCGGGCGCGCCCTGCCACAGCCGGGCAAAGTTCTCCCACAACATCCCCCGCTGGCGGGCCATCATCAAAGAGCGCATTTTCTCAATTTGCGGCTCGCTCAACGGTTCGACCTGGCAGGCCTCCCACAGCGTATCGGTGTTCTGGCTCATAATTTCATCGTTTTGCGCCAGCCAGATGCGCTGCCGCTGCTCGCTGAATTCATAGGTCACCGCGGGAATGCCCAGCGAACGCGCCACGCGATACACCACGCCCAGCTCCTGGATGGTGCCGTTGGGCACAATCACCACATCAGGGCGGTTGGTGCGCAGCCAGGCCAGCGCCGATTGGGCGGCGTCTTTGTTGCGCAGCATGCGCAGCTTGTAAATTTCACTCTCGGGGTCCACATCTTCCACCTGCAGGGTGTACTGCGAATCGTAGCTGGACACCAGCTTGACGGCATCCACCAGGTTGGCGGGCAGAGGAGTGTACGGTGCCCGAGTATTAATGAAGGAAACCACCCGGATCAGCGACTCGGCCGGCGCCAGCACCCGGCGGGCGTAAGCGTTCTGACGCCGTAAATCAAACCGGTTGATCGGCTTCTGCCATTCAGCATAGGGCAGAAAACCCAGCGTCACCTCGTGCCCCTGGGCAGCCAGCCCCACCGCCAGCATGGCGGCGTGCTCGATCCAGTAGTGCAGGGTGGCAAAAATAAAGACCTTGCGTCCAGCGGGGGCCTGGGCGCGCAGCGCCGCAGCCTGCTGGACAACCTCGGGCAGAGCGGTTTGCAGATGTTTGAGCGAGAAGCGGGTTGAAATGGGGCGTCCGTTTTGCCGGACCAACCAGTAGAGCTCGGCGGCAAAGGGGATTTGCCCCAGCACTCGTTTGACGGCGTCTTTGCCTGATGGTGTCATTGGTTCAAAACCTCAATCTGCCATTCTAAACGCGGGCGGACAGCCCCCAGCCGCGGTTCGGGCCACTGCATGCCCGGCGCGCCGGCGGCATCCACCGAAAATGTGAGCGCCTGCTCATCTTGAAAATATCGCTTGATGCGGTAGGCGCTGGCGTTGATGCCCAGGATGAAACGCCCCTCGTTCAGCAGGTCGGCGGGCAGCGCACACCGGCTGATGTAATGCCCGGCCGCGCGGGTGCCTTGCTGCTCATAAACATCGGGGTCATCTGTATCAAAGGCGGTAAAAACAGTCTCGCCGCGGGCGCTGAGCAAATACAGCCCTACGCGCAGTCCCTGAACGGGGGCGGCAAGTTTATACTCAATTTCAATGCTGGCAGGCTCGGTAGAGCGCAGCGTATCCACAATCCGGCCCTGGCGGTCCAGCAGCCGCAGGGCAATCGGCTGAAAGGGTGCCGCCGCAGCGGGCACCTCTGCGGCGCTCCAGGTGCGCTCACCGGTGCGGGCAAACCCGTTGGACAGGTAGTAATCCACCGCCTCGGTGGTGGGCGCCCGCATCGCCAGGCGGCCCTGGTCAATCACCAGCGTTTCTTCGGTCAGCCGCAAAATAGCCGACATGTTATGGCTGACGAACAGCACCGTGCGCCCCTGGCTGGCAACATCGCTCATCTTGCCCAGGCACTTGCGCTGGAACTCGGCATCGCCCACTGCCAGCACCTCGTCCACCACCAGAATCTCGGGCTCCAGGTGGGCTGCCACGGCAAAAGCCAGCCGCAGGTACATGCCGCTGGAATACCGCTTGACCGGGGTATCAATAAATTTCTCCACCTCGGCAAATTCCACCATTTCGTCGAACTTGCGGGCGATTTCAGTCCGGTGCATCCCCAGGATGGCGCCGTTCAGGAAGATGTTTTCCCGCCCGGTCAGCTCCGGGTGAAAGCCCGTGCCAACTTCCAGCAGCGAGCCCACCCGCCCGTGAATCTCAGCCCAGCCTTCAGATGGGTCTGTCACCCGGCTGAGGATCTTAAGCAGCGTGCTTTTACCCGCACCGTTGCGCCCGATCACGCCCAGCACCTGCCCCTGCTTAACGTCAAACGAGACGCCGCGCAGCGCCCACAGCGTTTCTTCTTCATCCTTGCCCAAGCGCCGCCGCAGTGGTGAACCAGCCCATTCGCTCAGGGTCTCGCGCAGGGTGGTATAGGCCGTTGCCGTGCTGCCCAGCCGGTAGCGCTTGCCCAGATTTTCAACCCGAATCGCCAGATCACTCATTGGTTACACCATGTCGGCAAACAGCCGCTCCATGCGCCGGAAGTAGAACAGCCCGCTGACCAGCAGCAGCAGCGCCACCCCCGCCGAAATGCCCAGCATGGGCCAGAAGGTTGGCTGCGGTTGAATGCCCAGCAGCGCCCAGCGAAAGCCTTCCACCACACCCGTCATCGGGTTAATGCCGTACAGCAGCCGCCACTTCTCAGGAATCATGCTCGCCGGATAGACCACCGGCGTAATGAACATCCAGAACTGCGTCAGGAAGGGGATGATATAGCCCACATCCCGGTACATCACATTCAGCGCGGCCAGCCACAACCCCACCCCCAGCGCAGTGACCAGCGCCAGCAGCAGCAGCAGTGGCAGCCACCAGGCCGCGGCGGTGGGCCAGGTTTTGTAGTACAGCATCATGCCCAGCAGCACCACAAAGGCAATCGCAAAATCCACCAGCCCGCTGAGGATGGACGACAGCGGCAGAATCAGCCGCGGAAAATAGATCTTGGTAATCATGTGCCGGTTGTTCACCAGCGAGCGGCTGGCATCGTTGAGCGCCTTGGAGAACAACCCCCAGGGCAGCAGCCCGGCAAACGAGAAGAGCGGGTACGGCACGCCATCTGACCCAACCTGCGCCAGATTGCCGAAGAAGATGGAGAAAACCACCATCGTCAGGAATGGTTCCAAAACCGCCCAGGATGCGCCCAGCAGCGTTTGCTTATAGCGCACCTTGATGTTTCGCCAGGTGAGAAAGTACGTCAGCTCGCGAAAATCCATCAGGTCGCGCCAGTTCAGCGGCGCCCAGCCTTTGATGGGGCGCAGGATCACGGTGCGGGGGGCTGGCAGACGGGGTTGACTCACGCAGCCTGCCTGGTCTCGCGGTACCACGCGATGGTGCGGCGCAGACCTTCTTCAAAGTCCACCGCCGCCCGGAAGCCAAACTCCCGCGCTGCCCGGCTCGTATCCAGCCCGCGGCGGGGCTGCCCGTTGGGCTGGGTGGTATCCCAGACCAGCCGGCCTTCAAAGCCCGTCAGCCGGGCAATCAGCTCGGCCAGATCTTTGATGCTGATTTCATTGCCAGAACCCAGGTTCACCGGGTCCGATTTGTTGTATTTCTCGGCTGCCAGCACAATGCCCTCGGCAGCATCTTCCGCATACAGAAACTCGCGGGTCGGCGAGCCGTCGCCCCACAGCGTCACCTCGTGTTCGCCGCGGTCCTGCGCTTCAAGCATCTTGCGGATCAGCGCCGGGATGACGTGTGACGAGCGCGGGTCAAAATTATCGCCGGGGCCGTACAGATTGACGGGCAGCAGAAAGATGGCATTATAGCCGTACTGCTGACGGTAGGCCTGCGCCTGCACCAGCAGCATCTTTTTCGCCAGCCCGTAAGGGGCGTTGGTCTCTTCGGGGTAGCCGATCCACAGATCATCTTCCTTGAAGGGTACCGGGGTGAACTTGGGATAAGCGCAAACCGTGCCGATGGCCACAAACTTTTCCACACCCTTCTGCCAGGCCGCGTGCATCAGCTCCACGCCCATCATCAGGTTGTCGTAGAAAAATTCGGCGGGTTTCTCGCGGTTGGCACCAATGCCGCCCACATGCGCCGCCAGGTGAATAATCACATCCGGGCGGGCATCATCCAGCATCCGGCGGATATCCACACCCTTCACCAGGTCATACTGTTCAATGGTTGGGACGAAAATTTCGGTGGCGCCACCCTGGCGCAGCCGGGCCTGCACATGCCGGCCCAGAAAACCCGCCCCGCCTGTCACGCAAACGCGTCGATTCTTCCAAAATTCAGATGCAGAGGTCACGACCGTTTTTCCTCCCATTCCAAAAAGATTTTAAGTTCTTTGATTCGCAGCAGTGCAGTGCGCCCATTGGCGGGGGCCTCGGCCTCCAGCAGCGGCAGGCCCTGCTCCAGGCAGGTCAACCGGCAGACTTCGGCCACTTCGCCTTCGCCAATCACCCGCACCGCCTCGGCGCCGCCGGCATGGGCCTGCGCCAGCGCCTCCTGCGTGCGCTGTCGGATCAGCCGGTACAGCCCAAACGAGGTCTGAATGTAATCCACTGTCAGCCGGGCGCGCAGGGCCACCCCTTCGGGCGTAATCAGATAGCGAAATTTGCGCCGCTCAATGCGCCGCACTTTGACATATCCCTTATCAACCAGGCGCTTCAAATGCCAGTTGATGGTCCCAATGGCTACTCCCAGTTTGGCAGCCAGCGTGGCCTGGGTTGAATCGGGCTGCTGCTCGATCTCTTCGAGGATAATCAGGTCGCGGTGGCTGTCGGGGGAGGTGGTACTGCTCATAAAGGTTCCAATATTCAACGGCTGAATTATACCCGCCGCCGCTGTTTCGGTCAAGGGAGGTTTTGCAGGCGGCGGCTCCCCCTCACCGGCGCAGTTGTGTGGTGCCTTTCCCGGTTTGGCAAACATTTTTGAGTCCCAAACCCCGGCGCTGGTGATTGTACTTTATCCCCATTTTTCGGTACAATAAGCATGATGGAGACTCTGGCATGAGCGCAAACTTTATTCTGGATGTTAACGAAGCCAACTTTGAATACGAAGTGATCAGCTTCTCCCAGAATACGCCCGTAGTGGCGGCGTTTTGGGCCGCCTGGCGTCAGCCCGCGCAGGAGCTTTCGGCGCTGCTCGAGCGCCTGGCGCGTGAGGCCCAGGGCGCCTTCCGGCTGGCGCGGGTGGATGCCGACCGCAACCCCAACCTGACGGTGCGCTACGGCGTCCGCAGCCTGCCCACCGTCAAGGCCTTCACCCAGGGGCAGGTGGTTGCCGAGTTTGTGGGCCTGCAGCCCGAAGGCCGAGTCCGCGACTTTTTGAGCAGCATCACGCCGCCCAGCCCCTTCAATCTGGCGCTGGAACGCGCCGATGGCTTCTATCACCTGCGCCAGTATGACCAGGCCGAGAAGGCTTACCGCCGCCTGCTGGAGCTGCAGCCCGGCACGCCCGCTGCCCTGCTGGGACTGGCGCGCACCCTGCTGCGCCGCGGCACCGCCCCCGAGGCGTTCACCATCCTGAAAGATTTTCCCGACAGCCGCCAACTGGTTCAGGCCGAACTGCTGCTGCCGCTGGCTGAACGGCTGATGGATTTACAGGCCGGGCGGCTGCCCGCCGAGGCCGACCTGGATGCGCTCTTCACCCGCGCCCTGCAGATGGCCCAGCGCGGCAATATCTACGCCGCCCTCGATGGCTTGATTGAACTGCTGCGCCAGGACAAGCGCTATGGCAGCGGCCGCGCCCGACAGGCCGCTCTGGGGTTAATTGAACTGCTGGGCGATGACGACCCCGCTACCCGCAGCTATCGCAATGAACTGGCTTCGGCATTGTTCTAACACTATTTCGGAGGTATCCAAATGAAATTTTCTTTTACCCGCCTGCTCGGAGGTTTACTTGTGCTGGCTGCACTGCTGGCAGCCTGCACCCCCGTGCCGGCAGCCATTTCTCCCGCGGTTGAAGAACCCGGTGAGGTTCAACCCCCTGCCCCGGTTGAAGAACCCACGGCAGAATCAGAAGTTGTAGAGGAGGAAGCTGTGACCACCAAATTAGGCCCCGGAATCGTGCCCGAAGGTGCCGTTGTTGAAATCACTGCCTACGGCGCCCCGGCTGTCGGCGACAGCAACCAGCGGACGCCGATTGCCCAGGCCGTGTCCAGCTCGGTGGGTCTGACCGGCGAAGCCGACAACCTGCCCGAAGCCGCCC
>JAGOFZ010000106.1 GCA_017996955.1 Longilinea sp. | reverse complement strand
ACCGCAAGAACGGCCCATAATTTCCAGTTAATTTTCATAAGGTTCTCCTGAATTAGCGACAAGTTTAACATAATTTAAGCGCGTTAAGCGGGTTTAAATCAAAAAGACCTGGCAACCCGTGCCAGGTCTTTTGAATTGAGGGGGAGTGCTATTTGTCCTGCAGGGCGGCAACGCCGGGGAGGACCAGGCCTTCCAGCATTTCCAGGGAGGCGCCGCCGCCCGTGGAGATGTGCGTGATTTTGTCAGCCAGGCCAGACTGCTGAATGGCAGCCACCGACTCGCCGCCGCCGATGATGCTGACAGCCTGGCTGCCAGCAACGGCCCTGGCAATGCCGTAGGTGCCTTCGGCAAAGACGGGGAATTCAAAGACGCCCATCGGGCCATTCCAGACGACAGTGCCAGCGCCAGCAATGATGGCGGCGTAAGCTTTGACGGTTTCGGGGCCAATATCGAGGATGCGCCAGCCCGCAGGGGTGTTGCCCAGGGGGATGGTCTTGTGGGCTGCGGCGGCATCAAAGGCATCGGCCAGGACAAGATCCACCGGCAGGTGCAGCTTGCCCGCGCCCAGCGCCAGCAGTTCTTTGGCGGTTTCGACCGCGGTTTCTTCGACCAGCGAGTCGGCCACATCATAGCCCTGCGCCTTGAGGAAGGTGTTGGCCATGCCGCCGCCGATCAGAACGGCATCGGCTTTGCCGAGCAGGTTGCGGATGACGCCGATTTTGTCGCTGATTTTGGCGCCGCCCAGGATTGCCACAAACGGGTGTTTGGGTTCGGCTACAGCCTGACCGAGGTACTGGATTTCTTTTTCCAGCAGGAAGCCAGCCACACCGGGCAGGTAGTGGGTGACGCCCTCGGTGGAGGCATGGGCGCGGTGTGCGGTGCCAAAGGCATCGTTCACATAGAGGTCAGCCAGGCTGGCCATTTGACGGGCCAGTTCGAGATCGTTTTTCTCTTCTTCCGGGTGGAAGCGGGTGTTTTCAAGCACCAGCACCTGCCCGGGTTTGAGGGCCCTGGCGGCTGCTTCGGCAGCGGGGCCAACGCAGTCTTCCGCAAAGGCTACGGGTTTGCCCAGCAGGCCAGCCAGGTGTTCGGCCACGGGTTTGAGGGTGTATTTGGGGTCGGGCCCGCCTTTGGGGCGACCGAGATGCGAGGCCAGGATGACCGCCGCGCCCTGTTCCAGCAGGTACTGGATGGTGGGCAGGGCTGCGCGGACGCGGGTATCATCACCCACCACGCCATCCTTGAGCGGGACGTTGAAGTCCACACGCACCAGGACGCGCTTGCCCTTGACATCAATATCGCGAATGGTTTTCTTACTAAACATGGTGTGCTCCAGATTCGCGGACCGGGATTAGAGTTTGCCGCCGATGAGTTTGGCCAGATCGGCGGTGCGGCAGGAGTAACCCCATTCGTTGTCGTACCAGGTGACCACTTTGACCAGATTGCCGCCCATGACCATGGTGTTGGGCAGGTCAACAATCGAGGAGCGGTGATCGCCCTTGAAGTCTGAGGAAACCAGCGGATCGCCATATTCGCCGCGGGTGACGCCCAGGATGCCCTTGAGGGCGCCTTCGGAGGCTTCGATGAAGGCCGCGTTGAGTTCTTCCTTGGTGGTGGGGCGTTCCACGTTGGCGACAAAGTCCACAATCGAGACGGTGGGGGTGGGGACGCGCAGGGCGTAGCCATCAAACTTACCCTTGAGTTCGGGGATGACCAGGGCGACAGCCTTGGCGGCGCCAGTGGTGGTGGGGATGATATTGAGGCCAGCGGCGCGGGAGCGGCGCATTTCTTTCTTGTGGCCCTGGTCGAGGATGACCTGGTCGTTGGTGTAGGAGTGGATGGTGGTCATCACGGCGTGGACGATGCCAAAGCGCTCATGCACGATCTTGGCGGCCGGGGCCAGACAGTTGGTGGTGCAGGAAGCGTTGGAGATGATGTGGTGATTGGCGGGATCGTACTTGCCTTCATTGACGCCCAGGACCACGGTGATGTCTTCATTCTTGGCGGGGGCGGTGATGATGACCTTCTTGGCGCCGCCTTTTTCAATATGAACGTTGGCGCCAGCTTTGCCCTTGGCCGGGTCGCCCTTGGCATCGGTGAAGATACCGGTGGATTCAATCACAACATCCACACCCAGATCGGCCCAGTGCAGGTTGGCGGGGTCTTTTTCAGCGAAGACGCGCACCATGTGACCATCCACCACGATGTTGCCATCGACCACTTCCACGTGGCCGCGATAGTTGCCGTAAGTGGAGTCGTACTGAAGCAGGTGGGCGTTCTGTTTGGCGTCAAACAGGTCATTGATGGCGACGATTTCCAGATCTTTCGGATAGCGTTCCATCATTGCTTTGAGGACAAGACGGCCAATGCGGCCAAAACCATTGATACCAACTTTGATTGTCATAACAAACCTCCAGAGAAACTTGAGAATGTACTCTGCCTAGGGCAGAGGTTGTTTTTCTTCATCGCTACGGCCCAAAAGCGGACCGGTACGCTCGTTAAATAAGTCTATCACAGTTTTTGCCAATTTTGAAGCATCGTGCCGCCAGGGACTGGTTTCGTCGGTTAGATCGGCGCAGTAGAGGGCGGCGCGCTCTTCCAGGCCAGGGTCAATGCGCACCCAGTCCACATCGGGGGGCAGGCTGCCGGTGTGGCGCTGATTGCAGATGACCACGTCAAAAAGCAAACCACCGAGGTGTTTTTCCATGACCTGCAAGTAATCGCCGCAGGTGAAGCCATCGGTCTCGCCGGGCTGGCTGGCGACATTGCAAACATAGAATTTGTAGGCCCGGCTGCTGCGGATGGCCGCCGCCAGATCGGGCACCAGCAGGTTGGGCAGAATACTGGTGAACAGGCTGCCGGGGCCAATAATGATCAAATCGGCGGAGAGGATGGCTTGAATGGCGGGGGGATAGGCCAGCGGATTGTTGGGTTCCAGCCAGACGCGCTGAATGCGGCCCGCAGCTTTGGGGATCTGGCTCTCGCCCTTGACCTGGACTTCCTGCTGAAGCAGGGAGATATCAGCCACCAGTTTGACATCATGCAGGGTGGAGGGCAGCACCCGCCCACGGATGGCCAGCACCCGGCCCGACTCCGCCACGCCTTTTTCAAAGCTGCCGGTGATTTCGGCCAGGGCGGTGATGAACAAATTACCCAGGTTATGCCCCCCCACCCCGGCACCGCTGGCAAAGCGGTACTGGAAGATCTGGGTGAGCAGTTCTTCATCATCAGAGAGGGCGGCGAGGCAGGCGCGAATGTCGCCCGGCGGCAAGACGCCCAGACTGCGGCGCAGCTCGCCGGATGAGCCGCCATCATCGGCTACGCTGACAATGGCCGTAATGTTGTGGGTATAGGCTTTGATGCCGCGCAACAGGGTGGACTGCCCGGTGCCGCCGCCGATGACCACCACCCGGGGGCCGCGTTCACGTTTGCGGTAGCTGCTGACGGTATCCAACACAGGCTGTCCGGGGCGCAGGAAGGGCTTGAGCAGCGCCCGGTTAAGCCCCCAGATGCCATACAGCACTAACCCAACCCCCAGCCCGCCAAAGATGACCACGCGCAGCCAGCGGTCTAAAAAGCGCAGGGAAAGATAGGACAGCACCGGCAGCCACCAGGTTTCGGGGGCATTGCGGTAGAAGTCCAGCGCATAGAGGGCAAAACCCACGCCCAGCAGCGTCATGCCGACCAGAATCAGTACCAGCCAGCGTTTAATACCCAGGCCGGGCATCAGCCAGCCCAACCGGGAAATCATTTGCTGCCAAAACAATCGCCAACGAAACGGCTTTTTGGAACGCATACAGTCGCTATCATAATGGACTTTGAGGTCTGAGTCAAATACATGCGGGCGGCTCTGTGCTATAATTTGGGCTATGAATGAGTACTTAATTGCCGCAGATATTGGCGGCACCCGCCTGCGGGTTGCCGTTTATCCAGCCGGGTCTACGCGCCCGGTCAATCAAAAACGCATCACCACCAGCGGCGAAGGCTCGCCTCTGGAACGCCTGAAGGGGCTGATTGCCGAATTATGGCCCACGGACGGGGCGGTGCGGGCGATTGCGGCCGCAGCACCGGGTTACCTGGACCCTGCCAGCGGCATTCTGTTTGAAGCGCCCAATATTCCGGGCTGGGTGAACCTGCCGCTGCGGCAGGAACTGCAAGACCGCTTTGGCGTGCCGGCGGCGATTGGCAATGATGCCAACCTGGCGGCGATGGGTGAATGGCGTTACGGCGCCGGACAGGGTCATCATAATTTGTTGTTTTTGACCATCAGCACCGGCATCGGCGGCGGGGCAATTGTCAATGATCAATTACTGCAGGGGCAGCGCGGCCTGGCGGGCGAATTTGGGCACGTGACTGTGATGCAGGATGGGCCGCTGTGCGGCTGTGGTCAGCGGGGGCACCTGGAGGCAGTGGCCTCGGGCACCGGGATTGCCCACTGGGTGGCGGAGCAACTGGCCGCGGGTGAACCGTCTGTCCTCAGCGGCAATCCCAAGCCATCTGCAAAAGAGATTGGGCAGGCAGCGGCAGATGGAGATGCGCTGTGCGTGAAAGCTTTTGCGCGGGCGGGGTATTTTATGGGGCAGGGATTGGCAAACTTCCTGCACCTGCTCAACCCGTCAATTGTGATTCTGGGCGGGGGAGTTTCACGCAGCGGGGCACTGTTGATGGATCCGCTGCATGCATCCCTGCGGCAGCATGTGATTTCGCCGGAATACCTGAACGGGTTGGTGATCACCACTGCCACGCTGGGGGATGATGCAGGGTTGATGGGCGCGCTGGCGCTGGCTGACGCCACCCGGTAATTAGACGTATAAAGAATAGAGAGCGCAGGTCTTGGACCTGCGCTCTGTTTTTTAGAATTCTTCTTCTTCCAGCTCTTGCTGGCGGCCGCGGCGGCCGGTCCAGATGAACAGCTCACCCAGCAGAATGGACACCACGACGCCAATCAGCACCGGGAGGGCAAAGCTCCAGTCAAAGGGTTGGCCGGGCGTCCAGAAGAACAGGACAATCGCCAGGGCGACAATGATTTCGCAAACAATGGCAGCAAGGCGGGCAATCAGATTGCCGCCCGGGAAGCGGAATGGCCGCGGGCGGTCGGGGTCTGTGCGGCGCAATTTAATGAAGGCGGGGAAGAGGGCCAGGTAGGGCAGCAGCAAGATGATGGTGCTGAAGGCCAGCAGAGTCCAGAAAAGCTCTTCATTAGTCTGCGAAAGGAAGCCGTAGGTCATCAGCACCAGGGTGGAAATCAAGCCGGTCAAGATGGTGGCGCCGAGCGGGGTGCGGCTGCGGGGGTTCAGTTCCGCAAAGAAGGAGGGGAAGAGCCCCTCGGCGGCAGCCTCGGCAATTACCCGGTTGGTGCCCATGGTCCAAGTCACGGCAGAAATCAACACGGTCAGCAGGGTGGCAATTCCTAACACCAGGAAAAGTGTTGAGCCCACTGCGCTCTCGCCAAGCACAACGCGCAGGGTGTCCATCACACCGGAGATCAGCCCGACCTGCTCAACGGGAACAGCCAGCAAAATGCCCAGCGTGCCCACCAGGTAAAAGATAGACACCAGAACGCCCGAAAACATAATCGCACCTGGCAGATGCCGCTGCGGATTTTTCATTTCCTCGCCAGCGGAAGATACCAGCTCGAAGCCCAGCAAGTTGAAAAGGATGATGGGCAGAAAAGCCAGACCAGAATCCAACCGGGGCAGGATATTGACAAAGGATAAGTCATTGGCCACCCCGCTGCGGCGGGCGAAGATAAACGCGCCAATGCCAATCACCGCCAGAATGGCAATCTTCAAAAAGGCGCCAAGGTTGGGCAGCCACTTGCCAATCTTCATGGAAATGATGGTCAGGCCAACGGTGAGCCAGGTCATCACAGCGCTGATCAGAATCAGGTCGAACGGCTGCATATCGGGGGCAAAAAGCTGTGAAACGATTTTCGCAAAGGCGATATAGGTGGTGGGAATCCAGACTGCGTTTTGCAGCCAGTAGTACCAGGCGGTGCGAGCACCCCACTGCTCACCAAAAGCCTGACGGATCCACACATAGATGCCGCCCTGCTGAGGATACGCCGCGCCCAGTTCGGCAGTGATCAAGCCATAGGGGATAAAGAAGAAGATCAACGTGATCAGCCACCAGGAAATGGAAGAGGGACCAACGGATGCGGCTGAAGTTAACGTATCAACGACTAAAATAGCGCTAATGGAGAATAACGCAACATCCCAGCGGCCAAGGGTCTTAAAAAAGCCCAGCGGGTTTTGAGGCGCTGAAGAATCCAGGT
>JAGOFZ010000105.1 GCA_017996955.1 Longilinea sp. | reverse complement strand
TGGATGGCGCTGGAACGCCGCCAGGGCGAGAACAGCGATATTGTGCTGCTCAGCCCCGAGACGGGTGAACAGATCCAGGTCAGCACTTCGCAGGTGGATGATATTAACCCCGCCTGGTCACCGGATGGCAGCCGGCTGACATTCTGCTCTTATGCGGGCGGGCAGAACTGGGAAGTCCTGGTCTATAACTTTGCCGATGGCAGCCTGGTGAACTTCAGCAACTCGCCGGCCAACGAGTGCGCGCCCGTCTGGTCGCCAGACGGCCTGCACCTGGCCTGGATTTCAGACATGGACGGCAACGCCGAAATTTACACCGCCGCCGTCACTGGCGAAACCCTGGTCCGCCTGACCTATACCGACTGGGCCAGCGAAACCCGGCTGCTCTGGCATTAGGGGCCGCACAAAAAAACAACCGCCAGCAGCGTGAACCTGCTGGCGGTGCTTATTCCCAGGGATTGATGACCTGAACCCCGCCGGGGAGAAAATCGGTCACATTGCGGGTAGCAACAATCAGATTATGCTGCAGTGCGCTGGCAATGATGAGCGAATCCATCAATCCCAGCGGCTGGCCCAGGGCCTCCATTCGGGCCGTGAGAGACCCCCATTGGTGCATGGTGGGCGCGTCGATGGGCACCATGCGCCCGGCAAAGCGCTCCAGCAGGGCAGTGTTCATCCACACCAGCAGTTCTGTCTTGCGGTGCGAGTCGGGCAGGCGCTCGATGCCGTGCTGAATTTCGCCCACGGTGATGACGCTGATGAAAAGCCGGTCTTCGGCAATGGCATTCAGCCAGTCCACCACGCGGCTGTCTGGCTGGCGGCGGGTAAATTCGGAAAGCACGCAGGTGTCCAGCAGATAGTTCATGGCTCAAGGTCAACCTGGCGCGGCGCCCGGGGGTCGCGCTCAACCAACAGGTCAGACCCGGCCAGGGGCGAAGCCAGCAGGAACTGCGCCAGGCTGTCGGTCTGGGCGGTCAGACGCTCGTAATCTTCATAGGGCAAAATGACCACCGTTTTTCGGCCGCGCCGGGTGACAATCTGCACGCCCTGGGCCAGGGCGCGCTCCACCATTTCACTGAAACGGCTCTTGGCATCTTGAAGCTGCCAGATATTGTTCATACTGCACCTCCTTATCAGACTAGTCAGACTAGTCTGATAAGATTATACCGGCAGAATGGAAAAGAATCAAGCCCCTTAGGCTGCAGGCAGGCCAGGCACAGCAAAACCGGAGGCAGTCACCCGCCTCCGGTTTGATTTTTTGTGAAAAGCCAGGCCTCAAGAGTGCCGCAGCGTCTTTTTGACGACGTAGAAACCCGCCGCCAGGGCAATGATAATCACCCCGATCCCAATAACCGCCAGCGGCTGCACTTCTTTAATGTCCAGAATGATGATTTTGCGCGCGATGGCAATCATCGCCACTTCCAGCACCACCTCCACGTGCACCACGTTTTCATCCAGGTAGGCGATGATGGTATCGAGAAGCTCGATGGCAATCAGCACCAGCAGGAAGAAGTTGAGGATATCCAGCAGCTCCTCAATATCCAGCAAAATCATGGGCGGCGAGATGATATCCCGGATCAGCGTCCAGGTCAGGTCCACCACCGACAGCGCCACCACCACATACATCAAGGCGATGAGCGCCAGGGTGGGCAGCCGCCGCACCGAGAACAACTGTCGGAGGGTGCGTTGGGCCGGGTGAGGTTGGAGCGGGGGTTGTTCCATGGAGGCCGCCAGAAATTAGTGGGCGCCGGTCAGTTGATACAGTTCTACCAGCACGCCGCCGGTGCTCTTGGGGTGCACAAAGGCCATGCGGCGGCCCGGCAGGTCGAGCGGGGTTTCGTTGATCAAGCGCACGCCCTTTTCTTTGAGCTGGGTCAGCATACCGTCAATATCGTCCACCTCAAAGCACAGGTGGTGCATGCCGCCGCCGCGCTCCGCCAGGAATTTGGCCACGCCGGTGTCATCGCTGGTGGGGCGCACCAGTTCCACTTCGCTTTCGCCCACGGGGATGAAAACCACGGTGGCTTTTTGGCTGGGCACATCTTCGATGTGATCCACCGCCAGGCCCATGGCATCGCGCCAGAAGGTCAGGGCAGCATCTACTTCGGGGACGGCAATTGCCACATGATTGATTTTGGTAATTTTTGCCATTGGGTTACTCCTAATTTAAGTCCAGACTAAATCCAGGCGGGGGGATTGTATTCGCCCCAAACCTTGCGCAGCACGCCGCAGGCCTCGCCGAGGGTGATGTCGCCTTCCATGCATTCGATCAGGATGGGCATCAGGTTCTCGCTGCCTTTGGCGGCAGCTTCCAGGTGGGTCAGCAGTTCGCTGGCGCGGGCGGCATCGCGGGTGGCGCGCAGCTCTGCCAGGCGGGCGCGGGCACCCTGTTCAATGGAAGGATCAACGGTCAGGCGTTCCAGTTCCAGTTTTTCTTCCACCTGGTAGGCGTTCACGCCGACCACAACCTGCTCGCCCGATTCAACCTCGCGCTGATAGCGGTAGGCCGCATCCTGAATTTCGCCCTGCATATAGCCGTTTTCAATCGCAGCCAGGGCGCCGCCCATCTCGTCAATCTTGCGGATGTATTCCATGGCGCGGCTGCTAATCTCATCAGTCAGATATTCCACCGCATACGATCCCGCCAGCGGGTCAATGGTGTCGGCGGCGCCAGTTTCGTTGGCGATGATCTGCTGGGTGCGCAGGGCAATGCGGACGGATTTTTCGGTGGGCAGCCAGAGCGCCTCATCCATGCTGTTGGTGTGCAGCGACTGTGTGCCGCCCATCACCGCAGCCAGGGCCTGCACCGCCACGCGCACGATGTTGTTCTCGGGCTGCTGGGCTGTGAGGGTGGAGCCGCCGGTCTGAGTGTGGAAGCGCAGCATCCAGGACTTGGGGTCCTTGGCGTTGAAGCGGTTGCGCATAATCTGCGCCCACAGGCGGCGGGCAGCGCGGAATTTAGCCACTTCTTCCAGGAAGTTGCTGTGCGCCGCAAAGAAGAACGAAAGCTGCGAGGCAAACTTGTCCACTTCCTGACCCGATTCAATCGCCGCCTGCACATAGGCGATGGCATCGGCCAGGGTAAAGGCCACTTCCTGCACGGCGGTTGAACCCGCCTCGCGGATGTGGTAGCCGGAGATGCTGATGGTATTCCAGTTGGGCACATTGCTCGCGCAGTACTGGAAGGTGTTGGTGATCAGCCGCAGCGAGGGCTTGGGCGGGAAGATGTAGGTGCCGCGGGCCACATATTCTTTCAGCACATCATTTTGGATGGTGCCGCGCAGCGCTTTTTCGGCCACACCCTGGCGGCGCGCCACGGCAATATACATCGCCAGCAGCACGGCGGCGGGCGCGTTGATGGTCATGCTGGTAGAGACTTTATCCAGCGGGATTTCGCGGAAGAGGGTTTCCATTTCCTGGCGGGAGGAGATGGAAACGCCCACCTTGCCGACCTCGCCCATCGCCATGGGATCATCGGCATCATAGCCAATCTGGGTGGGCAGGTCAAAGGCCACCGAAAGGCCGGTCTGGCCCTGTTCCAGCAGGAAGCGGTAGCGGCGGTTGGATTCTTCGGCGGTGGCAAACCCGGCGTACTGGCGCATTGTCCAGAAGCGGCCGCGGTACATGGTGGGCTGCACCCCGCGGGTGAAGGGATATTCACCGGGCAGGCCCAGCGATTCCATGTAATCGGTTTCCTGCGGCAGCGCCACGCGCGGCAGCGGAATCTGTGATGGCGAGGTAAACTCAGCCTTGCGTTCCGGGTTCTTCTTGATGACCGGCTGCACTACCTGTTCTTCCCATCGTTTGCTCTCGGCTTCAAGATCCATTTTCATCCTCTTCTTTGGAATAATTTGCAATTTGTAACGGCTCAGGTCAGATTAAAGCTCTGGTTTTCGGTCGTTATTTGTCCGAAAAGTGTTCTGCACCTCTTTGGAGTGCGGGCTTCAGCCCGCATGACGATGCAGGCTGAAGCCTGCACTCCCAACGACGATATGTATTTTGCTCCTGGCTGATCGTTACAATATTTTTGACCCTCATCAAGAGGGCAAGCATACTTTCTAAAGTATACTCGAAGCCCGCCCAAACGGGGGATGAATAACTTATGGTAAACTTACGATAATCCTCATAACCTGGCTGGTTTTGCCCATGACGCCCTTTCTACAACTGGTTTTAGTTCTGGCCATTATTCTGTTTGCCGCCAAAACCGCGGCCTATCTCAGCACGCGGCTGGGGCAGCCGGCGGTGCTGGGAGAACTGATTGTTGGCCTGCTGCTCGGCCCCACGCTGATTGACCTGACCCACATGGTTATCATTACCGATATCCACCTCAGCGAAATTGTGGCTGAACTGGGCGAACTGGGCGTGCTCGCGCTGATGTTTCTGGCTGGCCTGGAACTGGAACTGCGCGACCTGACCAAATCGGGGCGGGTTTCGGCGCTGAGCGGCCTGCTGGGCGTGGTGGCACCGGTGGGCCTGGGGCTGCTGGTGGGCGAAGTGAGTGGCATGGATTTCTCGCATGCCATGTTCCTGGGCCTGACGCTGGGCGCTACCAGTGTGAGCATTTCGGCGCAAACGCTGATGGAAATGAAACTGCTGCGCAGCCGGGTGGGGCTGGGGCTGCTGGGTGCAGCCGTTTTTGATGATGTGCTGGTCATTTTGCTGCTTTCGGGCTATCTGGCGCTGGAAAGCGGCGGCAGCGGCCTGCAAATTCTGCTGGTGCTGGGCAAGATGCTGCTTTTTCTGGGGCTGTCGGTGGTTGTGGGGTTGTGGGGCTTGCCCGCCATCACCCGCACCACGTCCCGGCTGCCCATCAGCCAGGGTGTGCTGACACTGGCGATTGTGATCTTGCTGCTTTACGGCCTGGCTGCCGAGGTGGTGGGCGGCATGGCCGCCATCACCGGGGCGTTTATTGCCGGGTTGATGTTTGCCCGCACGCCCGAAAAAGCCGAGATTGAAAAGGGGCTCCATGCGCTGGCCTACAGCTTCTTCGTGCCAATCTTCTTCATTAATATTGGCCTCAACGTCAACCTGCGCGAGATGAACCTGGGGGTGCTGTGGCTCTTCCTGGGCATTTCAGCGGTGGCGATCCTGGGCAAAATCATTGGCGCCGGCGGGGGGGCGCGGCTGGGCGGCTACACCTGGCGCGAGTCGCTGCAAATGGGCATTGGCATGGTCTCACGCGGCGAGGTGGGCCTGATTGTCGCCAAGGTGGGGCTGGACCAGGGGCTGTTGAGCGCCGAGATCTTCTCGGCGATTGTGGGCATGGTGCTGGTGACCACGCTGGTCACGCCGCCTATGCTGCGGGCTGCTTTTCGTCCGCCGCGCCCGGCGCGGCCCAAACCGGCAGAGCCGGAAGCAAGTGAACCAAAGGAGCTGGCGTAATGTTCTTCATCCTGTTTGTGCTGCACGATACCGACGCGCTCAACGATGTGCTGACCGCCTGGGAGGAATGCGGCGTCAGCGGCGTGACGATTTTGCCCAGCACCGGGCTGGCGCGCTTCCGTCACAAAGGCGGGCTGCGCGAAGACCTGCCGCTGATCCCCAGCCTGGACGACCTGACCGAGCGCATGGAAAACACCAACCGCACCCTCTTCACCATCGTCAACGACCAGGCGATGGTTGACCGGGTGATTGCTGCCACCGAAGCCGTGACCGGCAACCTGGATTTGCCCGATACGGGCATTCTGGCGGTGCTGCCTGTTGCCCAGGTCAAGGGGTTGAACCGGATTCAGCGTTAAGGCGGGCTGAAAATTCGGCCTATAAAACGCGCCGCCAGCGCGGCGTTTTTGTGTACAATCAAGCTATCCCCAGGATTTAATCCACTGAATATCGGAGGATGGCGATGAGCAAAAACCGCAAGCATCTGGATAAGCCGGCGCCCAAAAGCTGGCTGAACGAAGACTGGCTGGCTGTCATTCTGGCCTTTGTCATCATTTTACTGGCAGCCATCGGGCTGTTGGGGCCCAACGGCCTCCCCATCCGGTTTTAGGAGGCAGACATGAGTACAAATTCAACCCATACATCTTCCTGGTCCAAACCCGTCCGGATTGTGGTTGGGCTGGCGCTGGTGGTTGCACTGGCAGTGGCTGCCTGGGCCATCACCCAGTGGATCTACAAGCAGACCCTGCCGTTCAACATCCCCGGCAAAGTGCTGGAATATCCACTCTGGGCGCTGCTGGTGGGGCTGGCGGGCAACCTGCTGCTCAAGCTGCTCAACCTGAAGGAAACCCTGCGCCCGGGCATCCGCACCGAGCTGTTTCTTAAGATCGGGCTGGTGCTGCTGGGGGCGG
>JAGOFZ010000104.1:4724-6289 GCA_017996955.1 Longilinea sp. | reverse complement strand
CTTCCAATTTGGCCAGTTCATCCAGTGTTTCGGTCAGGCTTGCCGCGTTCGCCGGAGTCAGCGTGATATGAACTGTGGTGTAAATATCCTCAGCCAGCACATCGCGGATTGCTTCCCAACACTGCTCGTCGTCTTGCAGCACAATCATCAAATGATCCAGCCCGGCATTCAGCAGACTGTGCAGATAGTCCGTCTCTGCCAGCCGCAGCCCGTCTGTCAGCAGCCCGGTAACCTGTCCCTGCTTTTCTGCATAGGCGATCAATTCGGGCAGATCAGGTCGCAAGGTCGGTTCGCCGCCGGTGAAAACAATGTGCGGAATGCCCGCCTGCCAGGCCTTTTGCAAAATGCTCTGCCACTCTTCAGTCAGCAAATCCCGCTTGACTCGTTCCTGCGGCGCTGTGCTGCTGTTATCAGAAACCCGATAGGTCAGGGCGCAGTCCAGGCGGTAAGGAGCGGTGATTCTACCGCCATACGGCTCCATCCGTTCCATTCCCAGGAAGGTCTCCGGGTCCAGGTCTGGCGTCTCGATGATCGATTGAATTTGTGCGCTCAAGGCCTCGTAGTCATACAGCGCCTGTTCCCGGCTCACCCGGTACCGCCCCGCCATTTTCCCGGTCATTTCAGCCCGCTCGGTGCCTTTGACCAGGTGATAGGCATACTCGGTGGCTGTTTGATTGAGATGCAGCACCGTGCTGGCGTTCAAAATCAAAATACTCTGCCCATCTGGTTCAACTCTCAAGTGCATCCGGCTGGGGGGTTGAACCTCTGGAGGCGATTGGTAGGTATAAACGCCTGCCGCCAGTGGTTTGACGCGGCCAAAGAGGCGGTCAACCCAGTATTCTAAAATCTTTTTCATACGCAAGCCTCCTGAACAAAAATCGCGTTTATTGATTGAATAACAATGCCAGCCCGCAAGCCAGGCTGAGCAAAATCACCGCGCTGACGGTGGCAATCGTCAGCCACTGCTGTTTGCGGGGCGCCGCCTGGCCTTCCACGGCTTCTGGCCGCGGCGCATAATCCTCAGCCGGGCCTGCCAGCCGCTCGCGGTGCCGGATCAAAATCCATAACAGATACGGCCCGCCAAATAGAAAGACACTGAGGCTGAAGAAAATATTAATGCCATCCTGGATTTGCCGATCCAGCAGTCCCGTCTCGGCAGATCTTGTATTAACAAAGAACAGAGTGAAGCTGAGCAGCCCCAGCACCATCCCAAAAATGAACATGATTCGTCCGCTGCGCGGCAGGAACTTACCGCCTTTTTCGGCAAACCGGGTTCCCATGCTCAGGGTGGTGTGCACCACCAGCGCCACAAAGACCAGCAGCGATGGCATCAAACCCAGGCTGGAGGCGGTCATTTCAAACGGGTCAAAGATATTCTGCCCCAGCAGCGCCATGGCCAACCCCAGCGTGAAGGCTGGCGTTGCCACGCTGGTGCCCAGCAGCACCGCTGCCGAGCGTGCATTCCAATGCTTGCTTAACCGCACAATCACCAGGGCAATCAACAATGGCACCGAGAAAATCCCATCCAAAACCAGCGCCGTCTTCAGTGGGTTTTCCTGCAGCGT
>JAGOFZ010000104.1:0-4624 GCA_017996955.1 Longilinea sp. | reverse complement strand
AGCGCCATGGCCGCCATACTGACAATAATCACCGCCAGCGGAATTTGCCGCATTTCTGACCCGTCTGAGCGCGTGAAAGTGACCTGCCCCATGCCGCCGCCCCACAGTTCAACCACCAGCAAAAAGATCAACAAGGCCCCCGTAACGCTGTAGCCAACAATCGCCAGCGTTCGCTGCGGTTTGGGCAGTTCTTTCAGGTTGAGGAATGCTTCCCGAAACGGCACCAGGTAAAAATAATACAGGGTCCGTAAAAAAATCTGCCCAACCGCTTGCAGCACCTGCATCATAGCCCCTGCACCTCTGTCGGTGACTGTACTGCCCATTCCAGCGGACAGCCGCCGCCGCATTCCGCCAGCAAATCGCAGTGCCCGCAGGCCTCGGGCAGGTCCCGGCGGGTTCGCAGCCGCACCGCCAGATCATGATTCCAGATGCTTTCCCATGGATCTGTCAGCAGACTGCCCAGGCTGGTGTAATAAGATTGGCAGGGTAGCACCTGTCCATCTGGTTCCACGCACATATTGTACAGCGCCGCCGTGCAGCCCTTCACTCCCAGGTCCATTTGAATCGGGTCAAAATGGCAGTACTGGGTTGGTGTGTACCAGATCAGGCGCTGGTCATGATCATCAGTCATCTGACGCGCCAGTGTCAACAGCGCGGGCAGCGCTTCGGCGCTCAACCCGGTTCCCACCTGCGCCCCTTTCCCGGAATAAATCAAAGCATTCAACCCAACTGTCGGCACACCCAGTTCTGCCAGAAAGGCCAGCGTCTCCCGCAAATACGGGCTGTTGCTCTGCAGCATTGTGGTATTGGTCATCACATACAACCGGCTCGCCAGCGCATTCTTGACCCCCGCAATCGTATCCTCCCAGGCGCCCGGCGAGCAAACAATCGCATCGTGAACAACCGGGTCATGCGACTCAACCGTAATCTGCACATGATCCAGCCCTGCATCCAGCAATCGCTGCAGCAGATGGGGATCTTTCAACCGCCGCCCGTTGGTATTCAACCCGGTAATCTGCCCATTATGCTCGGCATGGGCAATCAACTCGGGCAGGTCAGGGCGCAGCGTAGGCTCACCGCCAGTGAATACAATGTGCGGAATCCCCAGCGCCCACAGCTTATCCAGAATCGTTTTCCATTGCTCGGTGCTCAATTCGGGGTGATTTCTGGGTCTTGCGTTATAGCAGTGGGCGCAGTCATTATTGCACCGATAGGTCAGTGCCAGGTCCATGCGGTAAGGCGCCGAAAGCTGCGCCGAGAACGGCATCATGGTATCCAGTTCCAGCTCACAAATTGGGCAAGGTCCATTCGGCTGTATAAGCGCTTCCAGTTGTTCGCCAAAAGCCGCATAGTCCGCCGCGGCCTGTGCCCGCGGCAGGTTATACGCGCGTGTTAAGGTTCCGGCTGCCTGTGTCGAACTGACCTTGCGCAGCGCCAGGTAGGCCATCAGCGCCGCACTTGGATTCAGATGATAAGCATGATTCGCGTTAACCAGCAGCAGGCCGCGCCCATCTGCCTCTAGCCGCAGGTGGATGCGGGTCTGACTGCCGTCCTCCGCTCGCTCAAAGTGATACACGCCAGCGCCCGGCGGATTAATCCGCCGGTTTTTCTGCCACCACCGGGTGAGCTGACCCCACCAGTCAATCATGGTCAATCTATCGTCCGCCGCCGGCGCACGCACAGGCACAACCCGCACATGCACAGGCGCAGGCGCACGACCGCCCACCTCCGCCGCCGCTTCGGTAAGAACCACCCCGAGACGTACTTGATACAGGCACCGGATTGGTTTTATTCGTAATACCGCTGGTGAAGCTGTTCAGATCTCTCACGACATTGGATGAGAAATTCTGCACGCCGTTAACCACACTCGCCGCAAAATCAGCTCCAGGCACCGCCGATCGGTTGCTCGGCCCCACCGGTTGAGCCAGCCCGCCGCCGCCCGCCGTGCTTGCATGACCCGGGTCAAACCGCCACCACCACGTCGGATAAAAGACCGGTCCCGTGCGAAAAACATCGCGTGTCCGATCATCATAATCACGATCCAGCATTGTCCATTCCAGCGCCTGTTCGTAGCGCTCGCTCTTCACTTCCGGGGTGTTCGCGGCTTCCACCTGTTCCCAGGCGGTTTTCATGATGCTCTCGTAATAATCAATGGTCTCTTTGCGGCTGAAGCCCTTCATTTTCTCCGTCAGGCTCTTAACCAGGTTGACAACCATCTCTGTGAGGGCCTTTGTTTGTTCAGCCTTATCGGTCTTCTTGAACGCTGCCAAAAAATCGGTTTCATAAGCATACAGGCCTTCGGGCAGCGGGTCCGCAGATTCCAGCGTCAACGGTTCACGCGTGACCACGCGGGCAGCGCTCTTTTTCAAAAGCCCAAAGAGAATCATGGTCATCACTTTGTCGAGCGGACGCTCCATCAGAATAGCCGCCTCCACCGCTGTCAGCCCACGCTTGATGCCATGCCCTTCAACACTGATCTTGGGGGGCATATATTGCAGCCGTCGTTTGCGGGCATTGATCGCACCCCAGATCGGAAAACCAATAAACATGATTGAACAACAGCAGAAGAACGCCCCACCCATAAAGTCTTCCTCGGTAATCCCCAGCGTTTCCCAGATGCTGGGCTTCTTGACTGTGCTGGCTGGCACCAGGTTTACCGGGAATGCTGCTCCAAACTTGTATCCTACTGACGCGCTTGCTTCCGGACTGTTCCATTGATAGAATACCCGCCCTGCTTCATCATATCCACTGAGCGGCTCACTCTCTCCGGGCCAGCCGCGCGGGGTGTACCAGCGGGGCTGCTCAGACTCCACGCCAACCGGCAAATACAGCGTGACGGTCATATCGGTCGAGCCAACTAACAGGCTGGAATCAAAGTAGTTCGGCATAAAATTGAAGCTGGCATAACTCTGCCCGTCAATTTTGGTCGTGTACAGCATTTTGTCAATATTCGTGATCCTGACATGCACGACGCCGCGCGCTCCGGGTTTAATCGCATTTCGCCCCAGCCCCAGTGCCACACCGTTTGAAATGTACGGCGAATCGGTAATATCGCTGATCCGTTCCCCGTTAATCTCAGCCGTAATATTGCTGAGATAGTAATAGGTGTTTGGCATCCCAATATCCACATATTCCATTGGGTCAGCCGATGGGTCGTTGACGAATGTGTAGGTATATTCAACCGTCGCGCTGCCGTCCGACTCAATATAAATGGCTGCCTCCGCACGTTCAACCTCAAACAAATACGTCTGAGCTGAGGCGGTTCCTCCTAAACCAATCAACAAAACAATTGCAATCAGCAGGCTCAACAGGCGGAATCGTCGCATCGTGTTTCCTCCTCCCCGGTTTGGGGAACCCTTTACCATTTAGGTTCTTCAGTCAATTGATACGAGGTGTGGCAGTACGGGCAGGTGACCACCGGTGCGCCAGCCACCATGGCGATGTTATCGGTAGAAAGCGTTCCACCGCAAGATTTGCACTTAATCGTGTCCATGCTCACATTGCCCGGCAAATCAATCTTGATGGTTGTCTGCTGGGTCACAACGGGCGCCGGCGGCTTCATAAACTTAATCGCCGCAAACCCGATCCCAAATCCCAAACCTGCCAGCAGCAGCCCGGTGATCACTAACCCGCCAGGGGTTCCCTGTGCACTGGGGCTGAACGCCGCCATAATATAAATCGCGCCAAACAGAATCAATCCCCCCGCGACCAGCAGAGCCAGAATCTTAGCAATTTTCATGATGGTGTACCTCCGGGAAATTACCTTTAGTTTAACATTATCTGCCATTCCAGGCAACTATCATTTGCTTCTTTTTGCCGGATCTTAAATAATTTGACAAAACCGGCGGATCGTAGTAAGATTGCGGTCGCTTGGCGAGGTAGCTCAGTGGGAGAGCAGGGGACTCATAAGCCCTTGGTCGTGAGTTCAACCCTCACCCTCGCCACCATAATCCGCCGCAAGGCGGATTTTCTTTTCATCAATAGATTTACGCAGTTCCGCCCGGGGGGTTGCGCAGCCAGCGTTCAACCGTCTCCATCAGGTTTTTCAAGCTCACCGGCTTGGTCAGAAAATCGCTCGCTCCAGCTCGCAGGCAGCGCTCGCGCTCTGAATTGCCGTGCGCAGTCAGCACAATAATCGGCGTACTGGTAAATTCTGGCATTCCCCGCAGCTTTTGAACAACCTCCAGCCCGTCCATATCGGGCAGGCTGATATCCATAAACACAATATCGGGCCAGGTTTGTTCTGCAATCTCCAGCGCCGCTTGTCCATCCAACGCCACCAGCACCTGACTTCCCTTGGCTTCCATGTAGCTGCGAAAGTTATCCGCAATAATCTGATTATCTTCAACCAACAAGATCTGAATTTTCTTTGCCGGGCGTTCTGTCCGGCTGTACCTTTCACTTCCCACCAGAAAACCTGCCTGTTCCAGGAAGGTTTCCATCTCCAGGATAATATCCATTTGATTTGAAGACAGCTCGGTCTGGCGCAGGCTCTCCAACCGGGCAAGCAGCTTGCCTCTCAATCGCTGCATCGCCCTCAATCGCCTGGATTCAAAGCCTGCCTGCTCGGTCTGACTTGCTTTCTGATCAGCTTCATACTGGGCGTGAATCTCGGCTAATTGGG
>JAGOFZ010000103.1 GCA_017996955.1 Longilinea sp. | reverse complement strand
CTCTGGGCGCTGCTGGTGGGGCTGGCGGGCAACCTGCTGCTCAAGCTGCTCAACCTGAAGGAAACCCTGCGCCCGGGCATCCGCACCGAGCTGTTTCTTAAGATCGGGCTGGTGCTGCTGGGGGCGGGCATCAACCTGGCGGTGATTGCCAAAGCCGCCGGCGGGGCCATTGTGCAAACCCTGATCATCATGCCAACGGTCTTTTTCTTCTCGTGGTGGCTGGGCAAAAAGTTCGGCCTGGATGAAAAGTTGCGCGCGGTCATGTCCACGGCAGTATCGGTCTGCGGCGTTTCGGCTGCCATTGCGGCGGCCGGGTCCGTCTCGGCCAAGAAGGAGCAGGTCAGCTATATCACCACCCTGGTGATTCTGGTGGCGCTGCCGATGATGGTGATTGCCCCGCTGCTGGCGGGGGCCATGCACCTCGCTGACCCCGTGGCCGGGGCCTGGTTCGGCGGCAATATTGATACCACCGCCGCGGTGGTGGGCGCCGGAACCATCTACAGCGAGAGCGCACAAGAAATTGCCGCCATTGTCAAATCCACACAGAACACGCTGATCGGGCTGGTGGCCTTCCTGCTGGCGCTCTGGGCGGCTTCGCACGATCCCAAGACGAACAACGGCAAGCCCAGCGCCAAGATCATCTGGGACCGCTTCCCCAAGTTTGTGCTGGGGTTTGTGCTGGCTTCCATCCTCTTCACCCTCGGCCTGATTGACGGCGGCAAAGGCACCGCCATTGATGCATTGAAGAACTGGGCCTTTACGCTGGCGTTTGTCTGCATGGGGCTCGAGTTCTCCCTCCGCGAGGTGCGCAAGATGGGCTGGCGCCCGGTGATCGTCTTCTTGATTGTGACGGTCTTCAACTCGCTGGTGGGGTTGGGCCTGGCCTATGTGATCTTCACCTGGCTGCTGCCGATCCAGTAAGTTTTCAGGCTATAACTTCAGGTATCTGGGGTATCTGAATTTCAGCTTTCTGAGCAGCCGATTAGTCCAGTTTACTCTGGTTAATAGGGCATTCCTGCCGGTGATGTTGAAGTAAACGCCGGGCTGGGCCAGCCCCAAGCCTGTCTGACCGTGAGCAGCCTGCCAGTGGGGCTGCTCATGGCGATTTTACAGGTTGTCCGCTTGCATTTTATGGCTGTTTGGGTACAATAAATCCATTACAGGCCACAGCGGCCGTTGATTCATTCCATTGTATCTTTCAAGAAGGAGAAACTCAAAATGGATTTTGGATATGCATTTGGTTATGCATTCAAAGACCCCGACTGGTTCAAGAAATTGGCCATCATGGGTCTGGTCACTCTGATCCCGGTGCTGGGGCAGTTTGTGCTGATTGGCTGGATGATGGCGTTGATGCGCCGCGTGATCAACCGCCAGGAGCCTGCCCTGCTGCCCGACCTGGATTTCAGCTCGCAGCTCAGCGATGGCTTTAAGGCCTTTGTGGTGGGCATTGTCTATCAGGCGCCGGCCCTGGTCATCTATATTTTGTATGCAATCGTTGCTGCCATCGGCACTGGCATTGCCGGTACGGCTGAAGGCGATGTCATCAGCGTAATCTTCACGATTATCACTGTGCTGGGCGCATGTACCGTCATTCTGGTCATCCTCTACTCGCTTTTTGCCTCGCTGCTGATCCCGGCGGCCTACGCCAAAGTAGCCACCGAAGGCACCATCAAGGCTGGCTTGCAGTTCAAAGAGGTCATCGCTACCGTCAAGGCATCCATCGGGTCGTACCTGCTGGCGCTGCTGGGCACCATCCTGGCCACCGCCATCATTGCCCCGCTGGGCAGCATTGCCTGCGGCCTGGGCGTACTGCTGACGGTGCCGTTTGCCATGACCGTCAACGCGGCGTTGTATGGCATGGCCTACAATGTGGCGCAGGGCAACCGCGGCCTCTCGGCCCCGCTGCCGCCCGTGGATACCAATCTCAACACGCTCTAAATCAGAGCAGGATCAATCAAATGCTAACAGCGGCAGGCCTGGCTTGCCGCTGTTTGATTACAGATGGTCTGAGGGTGGATGGGCGCTCAGGAAAAATTTGATAGTATAATTCCTCCAGATTTTTGGTCTCATGGAGATCGGTGTGTCAAAACGTTATCCGCTAATTGCGGCTGCAATGTTCATCGCCATTTTTCTGCTGGCCCTGGCGCCGCTGCCCGCCAGCAGTTCGCCAACGGCCCTCACCGCCACGCCCAACCCGGGGCTGCCTTTTGGCAGCCCGGCAAACGTGGTGCACGGCCTTTATTTCTATTCGGTGGACTGCTCGCACTGCATGGCCGTGCTGACCGACCTGATTCGGCCGCTGCAGGCGCAGTACGGCAGCGCCCTGGATCTGCGCCTGCTGGAGATTGCCACCCCCGCCAATTACGAACTGATGGCCCTGGCAGAAGATACCTTCCAGGTCTCTGCCGCCGAGCGCGATATCCCCGTGCTGGTGCTGGGCGACCAGATCATGATCGGCGAGACGGCCATCCGCAGCCAGGCCCCCGACCAGATTGCCCGCGCCGCCGCCCTGGGCGGGCTGGATTGGCCCGCCATCCCCGGACTGGACCCTGCCCAACTGGTCAGCACGGTGCCGGACGGGGTGACCACGGCAACAGCCTGCCCCCCCACCGGCGGTGATGGCTGCGCCGCCCCGCTGCCGATTTACGCGGCTTATTTTTATCAGACCGGCTGCAAAGAATGCAGCATGGTGGATGTGGACCTGCAATACCTGCGTGAGAAATATCCGCAGTTGATTATCGAAGAATTCAACATCTTTGATGACGCCGCACTGGGCGAATGGCTGGCAGAACGGGCCGGGCGCGATGATTTTCACTCCCCGGCGCTGTTCATCGGTGACCAGGCTTTCATCGATCAGCAGGAAATCAACCCTGCCGTGCTGGAGCCCGTGCTGGACGCCCTGACGCCCGGCGGCTCAACGCGCACCTGGGCCGATTTTGACCCTGCTGCCGCCAAAAACAACCTGCTGGCCCGCTTCCGCTCCATGGGCTGGCTGGCAGTGGCCTTTGCCGGGCTGGTGGACGGGCTGAACCCCTGCGCCTTTGCCACGCTGGTCTTTTTCGTCTCGTACCTCACGTTGAGCGGGCGTAAAGGCAAGGCCGTGCTGGCGGTGGGGCTGGCCTTCACGCTGGGGGTCTTTCTGGCCTACCTGGTGATTGGCCTGGGCTTCTACAAGGTGCTGGACCTGATGGGCGGCTGGCTGACGACCCTCAGCCGCTGGGTCTATGCCCTGACGGCGCTGCTGTGCCTGGGGCTGGCAGTGGTCAGCTTCCTCGATTTTCTCAAAGCACGCCGTGGTCAGATTGAAGACATGACGCTCAACCTGCCCAAACCCTTGCGCATGCGCATCAACGCCACCATCCGAGAGGGCCGCAAAACCCGCGCCTATGTGGCCGGGGCATTTGTGACGGGCATCCTCATTTCCTTCCTGGAACTGGCCTGTACGGGCCAAATTTACCTGCCCACCATCATCTTCGTCAGCAGCCTGCCCGAGCTGCGCCTGCAGGCGGTGGGCTATCTGGTATTGTATAATCTACTGTTTATTGTGCCGCTGGCGGTGGTCTTTGTGCTGGCATATTACGGCACCACCTCCAAAGACCTGACGGCTTTCCTGCAGCAGCGCGCGGCTTCGGTCAAACTGGGCATGATGATCCTGTTCATCACCCTGGCCGCCTGGCTGGGCGCATCGCTGCTGGGATAATAGAAAGGACCCTCCATGTTTCGTAAAACCACTCCCCAAACGCCCACTGCCGCTGCCCCTGCCGAAAGGGTCACCTCGGTGCTGGGGCCGGGCATTCTGTGGCAGGGTAACCTGCGCGGCAGCGGCGGCATTCGCATTGAAGGGACTTTTGACGGCGAGATAGCCATTCGCGGGCTGGTGGTGGTCGGCGAGACGGGCCGGGTGAACTGCGAAAACCTGCGCGCCAACACGGTGATTGTGGCCGGGGCCGTGCGCGGCAACGTGACCGCCGAGCGGATTGAAATTCGCGCCACCGGGCGCATCTGGGGCGATGTGACCACCGTGGCCTTCAGCACGGAAGAGGGGGCTTTCCTGCGCGGCCAGGTGTTGATGGAAGAACGCGTGGAACTGAACCTGGAAGAGCCAACCGCCGAAACGCCGCCAGCCGTTGATCCGACTGAACCGGCGCCGGGAGCCTAACCCATGGAAACCCGCACCCTGATCCTGTTTTTGAGTGAACTGATCGGCGCCATCGCCGTCACGCTGCTGTTGACCATCAGCCCGCGGTTCAAGCGCGGGCGGGCGGTGCAGTTTGCCCGCCCCCGGCAAGAAGGTCTGTTTGGGCTGGGCGTGGCGGTGCTGCTGGGCCTGGCGGCTTATGCCTTTCTGCGCGGCCCGGGCGCCAGCCTGACGTATGACGAGACGACCCTGGCAGGTCTGGGTGTGCGGCTGGGCATTGGCGCTGCAGCGCTGCTGGTGGTGGCGCTCATCCTGCGGCTGCGCAAACACCCGCTGTCCAGCGTCCGCTGGAGCCGCCCCATGCTGATGCCGGGGGTGCAGTTGGGCCTGGCGGTGGGTTTTCTGACGTTGTTTTTGCAGAACATCTTGCCCGAGCTGTTTAAGGGCATCACAATGGATCAGGGCTATGCCCTGCTGGTCTGGCTGGGGATTGCGCTGGCAGAAGAGAGCCTTTTCCGCGGCTATGTACAGCTCCGGCTGGAAGCCTGGCTGGGGGAGCGCTGGGGCTGGCTGGCTGCCAGTGGACTTTCTACACTGTGGCTGCTGCTGTTCATCGGCGGGCAACCGTTGAGCGTGCTGCTGCCCCGCCTGGGGCTGCTGCTGCTGCAGGCGCTGGTGCTGGGTTGGATGGCGCAGCGCAGCCGTGGGGTGCTGGGCGGTGCAATCTACCGCGCCATGAGCGGCTGGCTGATGATGTTTTGATTAAGGGCGGTTCCACGCGCCCGTGGAACCCCGGGATTTATATTTTCCCACCTGCCTGGTAGGCGATAGACAGCGTGCCGGGGCCCGTGTGCGAACCCACCACCGGGCTGACCTCGGAGAGGATGCACTCGACGGGTTTGAAGCGCTTGCGAGCGGTTTCGAGCAGTTCTTCGGCGGCGTCAATGGCCAGGGCGTGAAAGACGGAGATGCGCACCGGGGTGCGTCCGGCGATGCCGGCTTCAACCAGTTGCAGCAGCGTTGCAATAGACTTCTTGCGCGTCATCACGCTGGTCACCAGTTCAATTTTGCCCTCCCGGATCTCCAGGATGGGCTTGAGATTCAACGCAGTGCCCACCAGCCGCTTGGCGCTGTTGATGCGCCCACCTGCGGCCAGGTATTTGAGCGTGTCGATGGTGAAATAGACCCCAATCTGGCTGTAGGCCTCGGCTGCCGCCGCCAGACATTCGGTCAGGTCGGCGCCTGCCGTGGCGGCGCGGGCGGCTGCCAGCACCTGAAAGCCCAACGCCATCGAGACCAGTTTGGTATCCAACAGGGCTACCCGCTCGCGTGGGAAGTGTTCCAGCACGCTGGCTGCAGTCTCGTAGGTGCTGGAGATGCCGCTGGAGATGGGCAGCAGCAGCACGTCATTACCGGCGGCGAGCAGCTTGTTGATGGTTTTCTCAAACTCACCGGCTGAAATCTGGCTGGTGGTGGGCAGGGTTTCAGATTGTGACAGGCGGGCGTAGAACTCGGTGGCGCCAATATCCACGCCGTCGCGGTAGGTCCGGCCGTCCCAGTTCAGGGTCAGCGGGATGACGTGGATGGGATAATGTGAGACCAGATCGGTGGGGAGATAGGCGCTACTGTCGGTGACGATTTTAACCGGGTTCATGGGGGCCTCGTTTGCAAACGCTAATGAAATCCAGCAATAATGGGTTAATTATACAGTAAAAGGCCGGGGTTTGGGAAATTTGGTTACTGCTCAGGCTAGATGAGAGGCTCATTTGGCTGAAAGTATTTCACTCCTCTGTGGAGTGCGGGCCGCACAGCGCACTGGAAGTGCTTCAGCCCGCATGAGGTGCAGGCCGCGCAGCGCACTGGAAGTGCTAAAGCCTGCACTCCAGAAGAAGGCCAAATCCGCTCATAGCTGAGTAGTTACGAAATTTGTTTATATAATTTGTCGGCTGGTTTTGGGGCTGGGGGCTGTCATTGCAACGTAGGGGCGGTCCTGTGTGACCGCCCCTACAAGAGCCCTGCTCGCCACAGGTGGCGACATAAATCAGCCGCTCCCGAAGGAAGCGGCTGAAATCCTAAATCTTAAATCCCAAATCCCAAATCCTATCCCCCAAGCTGCTGCTTCAGCTTGGCGGCGGTTTCCTGGTAGGCGGCCAGCTTCTGGCGCTCCTTGTCCACCACGGCGGCGGGGGCCTTCTGGGCAAACGGGCTGTTGAGC
>JAGOFZ010000102.1 GCA_017996955.1 Longilinea sp. | reverse complement strand
ATCCTGCCGGAAGACGGCGTGGTGTTATGGAGCGACAGCTTTGTGGTGCCAGCAAGCAGTCCAAATCCGGTGGGTGCGGAATTGTTTTTGAATTTTATCCTGCGTCCAGAAATTGCGGCAGAAATTGCCAACCACAATTACTATGCAACGCCCAACGAAGCAGCGCTTTCGCTGCTTGACCCAGACTTGCGCAACAACCCGATTGTGTTTCCACCAGCAGAATCATTGACCAATGCTGAGCTTTTAATGCCCATCAGCCCGGAAGCAGAAGCTCTTTACAATGAGATTTGGGCTGAGTTTGTGAACGCCGCGCCATAATATGGACAAGCCGGGCCGCCGGGCATTGATATCACTGGGGCTGCTGGCGCTGGGAGCGCTCTGGATGGCTGCAACGGCCATCTGGTTTAAGCCGCCTGCGCAAGCGGTCGCAGCGCCGCAAGTGGGCTTTCGGGCGCCAGATTTTATGCTGACCACATCGACCGGCGAGCAAATTCGGCTGAGCGATTTACGCGGGCAGGTGGTCTTGATCAATGTCTGGGCAAGCTGGTGCCCGCCCTGCAAGGCGGAAATGCCCGATTTGGAATCTGTCTATGCTGAGCGGCGGGATGAGGGCTTTGTTGTATTAGCTGTGAACGCGACAGCCGGCGATACAGTGGAAGCGGCGGAGGCTTTTTTTGTTGAAAAAGGCCTGACGTTTCCGCTGCTGCTGGACCCGGAAAGCGTGGTCAGTGAGGCTTATCAAGTGAGGCTGCTGCCCACGTCTATTTTGATAGACTCAGATGGGATTGTGCGAGGGCGCTATACTGGCGCGATCAGCGCGGCGCTGCTCAACAGTGAACTGGATGCCCTGCTTGGAGGGGAAGAATAAGATGTTCCCCTACCTGGAGATTGGGCCGCTATCCATTCAAAGCCGCGGGGTGATTTTGATCCTGGGCCTGTGGCTGGCATTGACACTTTGCGACCAGTTGTTGAAACGCGCCAGACGGACGGATATTCAGGGAGAGGTGATTTTCAACCTGGCAATTACGGGATTGATTGCCGGATTGATTGGAGCCAGGCTGGCTTATGCGGCGCGCAACCCGGCGGCTTTTGCCGCCCAGCCGCTGGCTTTGATTTTGCCAAGCGGACAAATGCTGGATGAAGAAGCCGGGCTGTTGTTCGGCATACTGGCGGCGTTGATCTATGGGCAGCGTAAAAAGCTGCCCCTGTGGACCACGCTGGATGTGCTGACGCCGGGGTTGGCGTTAATGGCGATTGTGATTCCACTGGCAAATCTGGCCTCCGGGAGTGGGTACGGCGCGCCGACCACCCTGCCCTGGGGGATTCGCCTGTGGAATGAGATGCGGCACCCCAGCCAGGTGTATGAGATGCTGGCAGGGGCAATCACGCTGGCGCTGGTGTGGCCCAGAGGCGGGAAACAGCCAGCCGGACAGCAGTTTCTGAGATTAATGGCATGGAGCGCAGGGTGGCGGCTGTTCCTGGAAACCTGGCGCGGCGACAGCGTGATGTTAACGGGCAGCATTCGGTTGTGGCAGGTTGTGGCATGGCTAGGACTGGCGCTCAGCCTGTGGCTGCTGGGGCGGTTAAGGAGGCAATCGGTTGAGGAAAACACAGCTTCCCCTGGAGAATAAAACGATCTTGATCACCGGTGCAGCCCGCCGCGTGGGCCGGCTGCTGGCTCTGGCTGCCGCACGGGGCGGTGCAGATGTGGTGATCCATCACGCTGCGTCGCCAGAGGCGGCCCGGCAAACCGCCAGCGAGGTTGAAGCGCTGGGGCGGCGCGCCTGGGTCATCCAGTGCGATTTCAGCAAACCGGAGACGGCACCTGCACTGATTGAAGCCGCCTGGGACTGTGCACCACTGGATGCACTGGTGAATAATGCGGCCATTTTTGAGCCGCTTGGATGGGCAGACACAGGGCTCGCCGACTGGCAGAAGCACCTGGACATCAACCTGACCACGCCGTTTTTGTTGAGTCAGGCATTTGCAAAGCGCCTGCCGGTGAATGGGCAGGGACGGATTGTCAATATTTTAGACTGGCGGGCGCTGCGCCCGGGCAAGGATCACCTGCCTTATACCATCAGCAAGGCGGCACTGGCGGCGCTGACGCAGGCATTGGCCCAGGCGCTGGCACCGCGGATTGCCGTGAACGGGCTGGCGCTGGGGGCCATGCTGCCACCGGCGGACGGGGCATCCACAGATGGGGTTTTGCAAGATGTGCCCATGCAGCGCTGGGCAAAACCAGAAGAATTGGAAGAAGCCCTGATCTTCCTGTTGAGCGGCCCGGCTTATATTACGGGAGAAATTGTGCATCTGGATGGCGGGCGGCATGTGGTATAAAGGGGTATCTGGCAATTTTTACTGGAGGATTGGATAATGGATACGGTACTGATTCAGGATCTGCTGGTACGCGGAGTGATTGGCATCTCAGACAATGAACGCGCCCAGCCGCAAGATATTTTGATTAATGTGCGGATGTACACGGACATTCACGCCGGGGCGCAGAACGATGACATTAATCAATGCGTCAATTACCGGACGGTTGCCAAGAAATTATTTGCCCATGCTGAAAAAGTAGGACGATATACGGTTGAGGCGCTGGCGGAAGACATTGCCCGGTTATGCCTGGAAGAGCCGGGGGTCAAAGGCGTGTGGGTGCGGGTGGAAAAGCCCGGAGCAGTGCGGTTTGCCCGTTCGGTGGGGGTAGAAATTGAGCGGTTTAACCCGGCCACCTGACGTATGCATGATGCTTATCTGCTGTTCGGTTCCAATATTAACCCGGTGGAAAATTTGCGCCGGGCCGTTGCAGAACTGTGTACCTGCTGCCAACTGAAGAACACCTCTACCGCCTGGGAAACGGTGGCCATTGGCTCGGCCAATGCGCCGAACTTTCTCAACCTGGCGGCATGGATGCAAACCGAGGTTGATGCCAGAACGCTCAAAGAGGCGGTAATGCGCCCGCTGGAAGCACGGCTGGGGCGGGTGCGGACAGCAGACAAGAACGCCCCGCGGACTCTGGATATTGATATTATCCTTTTTGATGGGGTTGTTTTGGATGAGGCTCTCTGGCAGCGCAGCTTTATTGCCATCCCAATGGCGGAACTACTGCCGGACTTGATTCACCCTGAAACGGGGGAACGGCTGGCAGACCTGGCCGCGCGGCTGCTGCCTGGCTCGGGGGCAATTGCCCATCCGGAAATTAAGTTGTGCCCATAATCTGGGGGCGGCCTGGCTAGAAGTGCAAAGGCTCAGCGCTGCGGGAGATGTTGTCGAGGAATTCCATGCGCAGGGCCAGGTCGGTGCGAAAGACGCCAAACATGGTAGAGGTGGTCATGCGAGAGTCGTGCTTCTTGACGCCACGAATCATGGAGCAGAGGTGCAATGCCTCGACCACCACCCCCACCCCGGCAGGGTTGAGCAGTTCACAGATGAGGTCGGCAATCTGGCGGGTCATGCGCTCCTGAACCTGAAGACGGCGGGCAAACATATCGACAATGCGGGGGATTTTTGAAAGCCCAATTACGCGGCCGTTGGGGATGTAAGCCACATGGGCGCGGCCGATGAAGGGCAGCATGTGATGTTCGCAGAGACTGTAAAATTCGATATCGCGAACCACTACCATCTCATCATATTCGACATCGAAGAGGGCATCATTGACCAGTGCGAGCGGATCGGTGCGATAGCCGGACAGCAGTTCCTGGTAAGCACGGGCAACCCGCTCTGGCGTACGCTGCAAACCCTGGCGGTCGGCATCTTCGCCAACCGCGGTCAAAATTTGCCGCACAGAGGATTGAATGGTATCAAGGTCCATTTCAGCATCGAGGATTAAATCAGCAGCATCATAAACAGATTGTTTGTTGTCGTCCATGAGGTTATCTCCAGTGGTTTGTAAGTTATTGCTGACGATGCAGCAAGGATAAGGTCAATTGGTGGAGGGAATCAGCGGGATCGCCGGGTGAGCTGGCCTGGTTGAGCGCCGAGAGAGCCTCGGCGGTCAGGCGGTCGGCGCGAGACTGGGTAAATTCGCGGGCGCCTTCCGCTTCCAGCAGGGCGGCAAGCTCTGGCGCATCGGCAGCCGCGATGGAACCTGTCAGCCAGCGGCGGGCAAATTCGCCATTCTGTTGAAGGCCATAAAGCACGGGCAGGGTCTTTTTCCCGGTCACCAGGTCACTGGTGGCCGATTTGCCGGTAAGGGTTTCATCTCCCCAGATGCCAAGGATGTCATCCAAAGCCTGAAAGGCCAGCCCCAGCGAGGTGCCAAAGGCGTGAAAACTGCGCTGGCGCTCGGCATTGGCGCCGCCAAGCAGGGCGCCCATTTCGGCACAGGCCGCCAGCAAGGCAGCCGTTTTGCCCTCAATCATCGGCCAATAGGCTTCAAGCGGCAGGCTGCGAGCCTGTTCGTAGGAAATATCCAGATACTGACCAATGGTCAGGCGGGCAGAGGCTTCAAATACAATACGATTGGCAGCCACAACTGTTTCTGGCGCATGGTGTGATGACAGTTGGTTGATCGCCAGGGGAACCAGGGTGAACATGGCATCGCCGGCATTGATGGCCTGCGGGATGCCCCAGCGCGTCCAGACGGTTGGGCGACCGCGGCGGGTTTCGGATTGGTCCTGAATATCATCATGCAGGAGTGAGAAATTATGCAGCAGCTCAACCGCAGCTGCGCCGGGCAAAGCCGACTGCCAGCTGCCGCCAACGGCGGCGGCCGAGAGCAAAACCAGCAGAGGACGAATGCGCTTACCCTGGGCGTCGGGGCCGCTGCCGGGGCCATCCCAGCCGAGGTGATAAGTGAGCATGTGGCGCAGCTCAGCCCAGAGAGGGGATTGACTGTCGTGCTCGGGCGGGAAGGAGGCATCCACAATTTGGCGCAGCGTTTCTTCCACTGCGGGACGCATTTGGGTAACCCAATCTGATAAGGGCATGATTACTCCGCTGATTTCACCGGAACAAGACATGATTCGTTGAGCGCCGTCAGGTTCAGCGCACCGCAGGCAAACATGGCGATCTTAATCTGGCCCTGCAAAACTTCGATGAGTTGAAGCACGGCTTCTTCGGATTGGACGGCGGCCTTGAGGAAAGGACTTGCCAACCCGCCCAAAGAGGCCCCCAGGGCGAGGGATTTGGTCAGGTCAATGCCATCACGCAAGCCGCCAGAGGCGAAAACTTTGACAGCTGGCACCGCGCGGCGAACAGCCCGGATCGATTCAGCAGTGGGGATGCCCCAACTGCGAAAAGCGGCGGCAACACGGGCGCGGGTTTCGTCTGTCAGGCGGTACATTTCCACCTGAGACCAGGAAGCGCCGCCAGCGCCAGCGACATCAATGGCAGCGACGCCGGCATTGGCTAACTGCCGGGCTGCCTGCTCTGAAATGCCCCAACCGACTTCTTTGATAACCACCGGCACCGGGAGGGTGGAACACACTTGCTCAATTTTATTGAGCAGACCGGCAAAATCGGTTTCACCTTCCGGCTGAAGGGCTTCTTGCAAGGGGTTGAGGTGAAGGATGAGGGCATCGGCTTCAGCCATCTCAACCGCACGGCGGCAGTGATCAACGCTGTAGCCGTAATTTAATTGAACGGCGCCGAGGTTCGCCAGCAGCAAAATATCGGGGGCGAAACGGCGGACATGAAAACTGGGCGCCAGGTCGGGATGCTCCAGGGCAGCGCGCTGCGACCCGAGACCGAGGGCAACACCGGTTTGCTGGGCGGCCTGCGCCAGGATTTGATTAATCGAAGCCGCCCGGGTTGTACCACCGGTCATGGAAGAGATCAGAATCGGGGACTGCACGCGGCGGCCAAACAGCGTTTGGGATAAATCTACAGCGGAGAGGTTGATTTCTGGAAGAGCCTGGTGGACCAGATGGTAATCTTCCAGGCCAGTGGTCAGGCCGGAAGCAACATCTTCTTCCAGGTTAATGCGGATATGATCCGCTTTGCGGGAGGAAATTCCGGGTAAATCCATAAATTCACTCAAAGACAACCGTATTGTTAAAGAGTATACCAGTCTGAGACGCGCTTGGGAAGGAACAAAGCGCGTCAAAGCCTCTGCGCCTTCATGGGCGCAACTATTTGGCAGCCAGCGGGTTAACTTTTTAGTGAAGGATTGGCCCTTGACAGATTTTTGAGGCTAGTTACAATTCACTTAGTTGAATGGATTTTCCCCTGGAGGCAAAGATGGATGATATTTTTGAGCTGGTAAAAGCTGTGATTGTTGACGTGTTAAAAGTTGACGGCAGTGAAATCACACGCGAGACCCGCTTTATCGAGGATTTGAAGGCTGATTCGATGGATCAGTTCTTCCTGATTGACGGGTTCTGCGAAAAGTTTGGCATTAATATTGGCGATGAAGATGCGCG
>JAGOFZ010000101.1 GCA_017996955.1 Longilinea sp. | reverse complement strand
AACTTAGCATTCGCGAGTGGGCCAATTGGTGTTCTAAATTTTGTCAATCGCTTATGGCGACTAACAGGTCGATCTAATGCCGGCATTGCCGGCGAAATTGTCGCCGAAAATTTTTCGGCGAGGCTTGTAAATTGTAGGGATTGGCGGCAGCAAAAATTACGGACTCATCTGGCACCTCGACTTCAAAAAATTGTGGATCATTTTTTGATCTGAATCAAGGATAGCACGTTTCCCATTCATTGTGGGTGCCAATTGTGTTCATTGTGTCCATTATGTCCGCAGAGTCTCGATTTTTCCCCCAAGAAACAAAATCCGCCCAGTATACGACCAGGCGGATGAACAGGCAAACAAAAAAGCAAACGGCAATTACTCAGGCTTGGGATAGGACATCGTGTCCTGCACTACGCCCAGGCGGGTACAGGTCTCGTAAAGGAGACCTGCATAGCCGCCGTTTCGAGTCATTGGAAATAACCCAGCCAGCAGGTGCGTGAGGATATACTTGAGATTAATTGGGTCGAGTGAAATATCCCCCGATACAAGCTCTTCAAATAGTTCCGTACACAACTCATCAACCAAAACCTGCAAGGGCCCGCCCATCTGCAACCGATCTCCAGAATCGCCAGCGTCCTCATACATGGTGAAGATCGCGCTTAACAACTCGAATCGCTGCCAGAAGGCGCTGCCAGGGCAATTTTCATATTCAATCGAAGCGTAATCATAAACCAGGCGCAACTCGTCTGCCACGCGCGATTCTGGTAGTTCCAGCTCTTCGACGGCGCAAATTGTCTGACAAGCCCAGGCTGAAATCTTGTACATCAAGTCAACATTATGCTTATCCATTTTTACTCCTTTCCCTGTGCCGTTGGCATCAGGGACATTTCCGGGAATCCGGATTGAACAAACTCAGACCAACAAGATTACTCTTTCGCGGCGTCCTCCTCGCTGAATCCGTCCGGAATGTAATGATAGGTGACATCCAGGCGGTTATGTCCCAGCAGGTGAGAAATTTCCAGGCGGGCGGCCTGATCATCCAGGCCATCCTGGCGCAGACGCAAATAGCGCTGCTGGGCAAAATTGGCGCGCAGGCGGTGAACGCCTGTAAGCTGAATGCCCAGGGCTTTGGCGGCCCGCGCCACTGTCTGACGAAAAGCAGAGCGCCAGGCTGAGCTGGGGGTGAATTGATACTGCATCGAAGGATTGAGCCGGGCGGCGATATCCGCCGGCATGGGCACTGTGCGAACCTTGCCGCCCTTGCCGGTGACGTGCAGGCAGCTGCGGGCCAGGTCAATGTCCTGACCGCGCAGGCCGGCAATCTCGTCTTCACGCAGACCGCAGCGCAGTGCCAGCTCAGCCGGCAGTGCAAACCGTGAGCTGCGCTCGGTCAGGTAGGCAACAATGCGCTCGGCATCAGTAAACTGATAGCCAAACCGGGGGGAGCGAACCCCCGGCCCATCAGCAATGCCCTTGATGTATTCTCGAAGTTGTGGGGTGATGGGGTTGGGTTGGCGTGCCCAGCCCAGCTTGCGGCAGCCGGCATAAACTTTGCCGATTGCCGCTACCAGCTTTGCCAGCGAACCAGGCGCCTGCGCCTGGTAAAATGCGTCCAGCGTTTGTTGGATGATTTCAGGGGTCAGCAGATCGACCAACAAGCCCCGGCCAGACAAAGCCTCAGCGCGTTGAAAAAAGCAGACTGCCGATTGAAAGTAAGCCGTGCGGGTGCCCACACCCAGGATGACCGGCAGCGGGCGGGTTGGGTCACCCGCTGGGCGCAGTGATTTTTTAACCGAGGCCGCTCCTGTGGACTGCTGGAAATCAGCAATCTCTTCAGCGCTCCAGGTGACTGCCCCGAGCGCGTGATTGATTTGGTTCGAGATGGAAGATAAAGACATACAGTTCTCCGTTCGCTGGAAACCCGGTTTCCAGCCGTTTCTAGGTTAAGCATGGTTGCTGTTGAGCCATTCGCCAGGTGCCTGGCGTACCGCAGGAGAATTTTGCAATCGTTGGCGCTGGCTTCCTGCCGGCCTCCCACCCCAATAATTGGGTAAGCGCCTCCGGACTGGGCTCTACGGGTCACCGCCAGGGAGGGCGGCACGAACAACCGACAGAGCAAGGATAAAAATTTAAAAAAATTGGTTTCTAAATTGACCGCAGCCGACTAACTTTTTTTGACGCCGCAAGTGCGTCAAGCTTATCTTTATGATACCCAGTCG
Organism: Longilinea sp.; assembly: GCA_017996955.1. Lineage (GTDB taxonomy): Bacteria > Chloroflexota > Anaerolineae > Anaerolineales > Anaerolineaceae > JAGOFZ01. Next base: position 4,157 of record JAGOFZ010000101.1, on the reverse strand, counting down.
GTTAATACAGGGCAACCCGCAAAATCATTCACAGAGTCCATGCTGTACCGAGTTTTGAATTCGCTCCCCAAACCGCATTAAGTGGCGCCAGAGGGCGATGTTACCGGACAGGAGGCTGGTAACGTGCTGTTTGAATAGTTAACTTATCACTGGAACTCTTCCCCCCGTCTTTAGGATATAATTAACCCGCCAGCGGGGATTCTCTCCACTCGCTACCCCTTACTACGGAACCTGCCCATGACCAATCCCACCAGCTTTGCCGAGAAGACCAATTTCATCTGGTCAGTCGCCGACCTGATCCGCGATGCTTTTCGCCGCAGCAAGTATCAAGATATCATCCTGCCGTTCACGGTGCTGCGCCGCATTGACTGCGTGCTGGAGCCGACCAAGACCGCTGTGCTGCAGGCCCATGCCCGATACAAGAGTGAACTGCCCAATCTTGACCCCGTGCTGCGCAAGGCTTCGGGCTTTGTTTTCTACAATACCTCGCCCTTTACCTTTGAGCGCCTGACCGATGACCCCGCCAACCTGGCGGCCAATCTGCAGGCCTATATCAACGGCTTCAGCGATAATATGCGAGAGGTAATTGAAAAGTTTGACCTGCGCAACACCATCGCCAAGCTGGATGAGGCCGGGCTGCTCTTTTTGGTGGTCGAGCGCTTCAAAAATATTGATCTGCACCCCGACCAGGTGGACAACCACGCGATGGGCACCATCTTCGAGGAACTGATCCGCCGCTTTAACGAGGCGCTGGACGAGAACCCCGGCGAACACTTTACGCCGCGCGAGATTATTCACCTGATGGTGGATCTGCTGGTTGGCCCTGAAAATGGCAAGCTGCTCGAACCCTACCGCGTGATCAAAGTGGCCGACCCGGCTTGCGGCTCTGGCGGCATGTTGACGCTGGCCAAAACCCGCCTGCTTGCGGCCAACCCCACCCTGCAGGTGTACCTGTACGGGCAAGAGGTCAACCCCGAGACGTTTGCCATCTGTAAAGCTGACCTGTATATGAAGAGCCCCGACGGCAAAGATGCCGAGAATATCGCCTATGGCAGCACATTATCTGCTGAGGGCCACCCCAATGAGCGCTTCAATTACCAGCTTGCCAACCCGCCTTATGGCAAAGAGTGGAAGGTGGATGAGGAAAAAGTGCGGCAAGAAGCCGCCAAACCCGGTGGGCGCTTCAGCGCCGGGCTGCCGCGGGTGAGTGATGGGCAGCTGCTCTTTTTGCAGCACATGCTCAGCCGCATGGCGCCGCCAGAGGATGGCGGCGGCCGCGTTGCCATTGTGATGAACGGTTCGCCGCTCTTTACCGGCGATGCCGGCAGCGGCGAAAGTGAAATCCGGCGTTGGATTTTGCAGAACGACTGGCTCGAAGCCATCATTGCCCTGCCCGAGCAGCTTTTCTACAACACCGGCATCGCTACCTATATCTGGGTGCTTAGCAACCGCAAGGCCGAACACCGGCGCAACCAGGTGCAGTTGATTGACGCGACCGCCATTTGGACGTCCATGCGCAAGAGCATGGGCGACAAGCGCCGTGAGATCACCAACGACCATATCGCCGAAATTTACCAGCTTTATGCGCGCTTTGAATCCAATGAGCGTTGTAAGATCTTTGCCACCACCGATTTTGGCTATCGCAAAGTGACCATTGAGCGCCCCCTGCGCCTGAATTTTGAGGCCACTCCCGAGCGTTTGCAGCGCCTGACCGAGCAGCCGGCCTTTGCCGGGCTGGCGCAGTCTCGCAAGAAAGACCCCGCCGAAAAAGCCAGCGAAGATGCCGCCGGACGCGCCCGCCAGGCCCAGATTTTGGCGCAGTTGGCGCGTTTGCCGCAAACCCGCTTTACCGACCGCCCCGCCTTTGAAGCCGCCCTGGATGCCCTGGGCGCTAAATTCGAGGCCCCCATCCGCAAGGCCATTTTGACCGCCCTGTCTGAGCGGGATGAAACTGCCGCCATTTGTTACGCCAAAGACGGCAGCCCCGAGCCCGACCCCGACCTGCGCGATACCGAGAATGTGCCCCTGGGCGAAGACATTGAGACCTATTTTGCCCGTGAGGTGGCCCCGCACCTGCCCGATGCCTGGATCAACACCACCCTGTGTGACCCGCAGGATGGCGGCGTGGGCCGGGTGGGCTACGAGATCAACTTCAACCGCTATTTTTACACCTACCAGCCGCCGCGGTCTCTACAAGAGATCGAGGCCGAAATACTGGCTTTACAGACTGAGATCGGTCAGTTATTGGGAGGGGTGTAATGACAATGCGGAAAATGGGCAGCATTAAACCATTGAAAATCCTGGTAGATGCGTTATACTCATCTTCAGTAAACCCGCCAAGCCTCTGCCCTGTTAGGGTATGCGCCACTGTGGCGGGTGTTTCTATATAATTAACCCGTTTGTAATATTTCTCTAAATGGCTATAATAGAATAGAACAAAGGTTCGTTTTCCAGAGGATGCTATGACAGTACATCAATTTGGCGGGGACTGGACAGATGAAAAGTTAGACTGCCTGCGAAAATACTTGACCGCATATCGCCAGATATTTTCGACGAATGAACGTGCCCGTTATTTTACAACGCACTATGTTGATGCCTTTGCCGGCACCGGCTACCGCCAGCCATCTGGCGCACCTGCTATTTCCTCATTGTCTTTGTTTGAGGAAGAGCATGATGCAGATGGCGATTCTTACCGTAAGGGCAGTGCGCGAATTGCCCTGGAGATTAATCCGCCGTTTCATCGGTATTTATTTCTGGATACCAATCCGCTCTATATCCAGGCCTTAAAACAGACGCGTTCTGATTTTTCACAAATTGCCGAGCGGATACAAATTGAGTGCGCTGAAGCCAACACCTACTTGCATGAATGGTGTCAAAAAACGAATTGGCACCAAAACCGGGCTGTAGTTTTCCTGGATCCTTATGGAATGCAGGTGGAATGGTCGCTGTTGGAAGCTCTTGCAAAAACAGAAGCGGTTGACTTATGGATATTGTTTCCAATTGGCATAGGGATTAACCGACTTTTAACTAAAAAGGCAGAGCCACCAGCAGAGTGGGCAAACGCTCTTACGCGCATCTTTGGTACAGAAGAATGGCGAGCAGAATTTTATAAAACTCAAACGGTACAGACGCTTTTTGCCCAGGAAGATATTTCATGCAAAAATGCTGATTTTGAAACCATAGGCGCGTTCTTTATTAAACGACTGCAAACCATTTTTCCGGCGGTGTCTCCCCATCCGTTACAATTGTGCAATTCACGCAACAACCCGCTTTATCTTTTATGTTTTGCAGCCGCAAATAAGCGCGGAGCACCCATTGCCTTGAAAATTGCAGATTCTATTATTGGCAAGAAAGGAATTAATAAACATGGCTGATAATTCCTCAATTGAATGGACAGAAGCAACCTGGAATCCGGTGACGGGCTGCACTAAAATCAGCGCAGGTTGTACACACTGTTATGCTGAACGAATGGCAATGCGTTTGCAGGCGATGGGAGCAGCTCATTATCAAAATGGCTTTCAGGTTACACTGCACGAAGACGCATTAGAAATTCCACTGCGCTGGAAGCAACCACGCCGTATCTTTGTGAACTCTATGAGTGATGTTTTTCACGAATCTGTGCCGTTGGAATTTATCCAGAAAATATTTGCGGTTATGCAAGCCTGCCCGCAGCATACTTTCCAGGTGCTGACCAAGCGCAGCCAGCGATTATTGGAACTGTCGGATCGCTTGCCCTGGCAAGAAAACATCTGGATGGGTGTTACTGTAGAAAATGCAGGGGTAATTCAGCGTGTCCAGGATTTGCAAAAAGTGCCGGCTGCTCTAAGATTTTTATCGTGTGAACCCCTGCTGGGCGCACTGCCAGGACTGCCGTTGGCTGGCATCCACTGGGTAATTGTGGGCGGCGAATCGGGCCCCGGCGCGCGCCCCATGAAAGTGGAATGGGTGGATGAGGTTTTGGCTCAATGCCAGAAGACAAAGGTTCCCTTTTTCTTCAAGCAGTGGGGCGGAACGCGTAAAAAGCGAGCCGGGCGGATGCTTCATGAGCAAACTTATAGTGAAATGCCGCTGGTCGCTACTTCTTTGTAAATTTGTCCGGATGCTTTGTGGTGAACAATCAAAACATGAAACCCTACCCTGCATACAAACCCTCGGGC
>JAGOFZ010000100.1 GCA_017996955.1 Longilinea sp. | reverse complement strand
TGCATCAGGATGAAGTTGCTGAAATCTTCGTCCTGCGCCACTTTGGCCGCAATGCGGCCCGACATGGGGAACGCGCTGATGCCGCAGGCGCCAATCAGCGGGTTGATTTTGAAGCCCGAGAGCACGCACATCAGCTTGCCAAAGAGCAGGCCAGCTACCGTGTCGATCACAAAGGCCAGCAGGCCCAGCCCCAGGATCATCAGGGTTTTCCACTGGATGCCAGTCGTCGGATCGAAGAGGAAGCTGGAAGCCGTCATGGTGGCGCCAATGGCCAGGCCCAGGAAGAGGGTGGAGACGTTGATGATCTCGTTCTGCACGGCTTTGTTCAGCCGGTCTACCACGCCCACCTCTCTGATCAGGTTGCCCAGCATCAGCGAGGCGATCAGCGGAGCGGCGTCGGGGGCGATGAGGCTGACCACCACCGTGACGATGATGGGGAACAGCACCACGGCCAGCCGGGAGACGGGGATGGGCGCATATTCCATGCGGATCAAGCGCTCTTTGCGGGTGGTCATCAGCTTCATGATCGGCGGCTGGATGATGGGCACCAGGCTCATGTAAGAGTAGGCAGCCACCGCCACCGGACCGAGCAGGTCTGGCGCAATCTGCGAGGTGACAAAGATGGCCGTGGGGCCGTCAATGGCGCCGATGACGCCAATGGAGGCGGCTTCGTTCATCGGGAAGCCCAGCAGCACAGCCAGAATCAGCGTACCATAGATGCCAAACTGACCCGCCGCACCCAGCAGCACCATCCTGGGCTGCGCCAGCAGCGGACGGAAGTCAATCATGGCGCCCACGCCCACAAAGATCAACAGCGGGAAGAGTTCGGTCTTGATGCCCGCATTGTAGATCACGTTCATCCAGTTGTGCTCTAATTCGGCAGGGATGTTGGCGCCGGCCGGCATGCCCAGGTTGGCAAAGATACAGCCCACACCAATCGGCAGCAGCAGCACGGGTTCGATCTCTTTGGCCACGGCCAAATACACCAGCACGCAGCCCAACAGAATCATCACGCCGTTGGCCCAGGTGAAGGCTTCAAACCCTTTCAGTAAGTATTGAAAAACCTGTGTCAGGTCCATCATTCACCCCTTAATCGGTGAATTCAATCAGGGGTTGGCTGTGGCGGACCTGATCACCCGCGGCGACCAGGATAGTGGCAACGGTGCCGGCGCGGTTGGCGCGGATGGCGTTCTTCATCTTCATCGCTTCGAGGATCAGCAGTTCCTGGCCCACTTTGACCTCATCACCGGGTTTGACCGTGATCGAGATGATCACACCGGGGATGGGCGCCACCACCTGCTTGCCGCCGCCGCCCGCAGCCGGGGCGCGGCTGGCAGCCGGGGCCGCCACAGGGGCCGGGCGGGCCGAGGCCGCCGGGGCCGCAGCCGGAGCTGCCGCAGCGGTCTCGGGCGAGACCTCAAAGGTTTCGCCGTCAATCGTGGCCAGAATCGGGCGGGCCTGCAAATCGCCAACCTCGACCTCAAATGTTTGATCTGCAATCGTTACTTTAATTTTCATCATCACACCTTTGAATTAACCCTTCGGTTTGCGAAGATACAGGCCGTCTCGCAGGCCCTGGTAGTTGGCGCGCTGCGCCGCCTGCCAGGCACTGACCGAGTTACTGGTGGGGGCGGCCAGGCTGGCCGACTTGCTGCCCAGGGCCAGGGCCACCGCCACTGCAGCCGCCGCCGCGCGGGCTTTGAGCCCGGTGGGCAGCACGGCTTCGGCCGGAGTGGAGGCCTCGGGGTCATTGTCGGCTTCAGTCTTGCCGTTGGGCTTTTCGGCCGTGAACTTGACCAGCGCCCACATGAAACCCCACATAATCACGATGACAACAAAGACCAGCCCCATGCCGATCAGGGTCATCATCAATGCAGAGACAATATCACTCATGGAGATGCTCCTCTCCGCGGTTAGACGGGCATGTTGCCGTGCTTGCGCGGCAGGGCCTGCACGGTTTTATCGCGCAGGGCAATGAGGGCGGCAATCACGCGGCTGCGGGTTTCGCGCGGTTCGATCACTTCGTCAATGTAGCCGGCGTTGGCGGCGGCATAGGGGTTGCAGAAGCGCTGGCGATATTCTTCCACCAGGCGGGCGCGCTCGGCGGCGGGGTCGGCGGCTTCTTTAATCTGCCGGCGGTACACAATATTGGCCGCGCCATCGGCGCCCATCACCGCAATTTCGGCGCTGGGCCAGGCGTAGCAGATATCGGTGCCCATGTACTTGCTGCTCATCACCACATACGCGCCGCCGTAGGCTTTGCGGGTGACGATGCTGATCTTGGGCACGCTGGCTTCGGCGTAGGCATACAGCACCTTGGCGCCGTGGCGGATGATGCCGCGGTATTCCTGGTCGGTGCCGGGGATGAAGCCGGGGGAGTCCACGAAGGTAACGATCGGAATATTGTAGCAGTCGCAGAAGCGCACAAAGCGGGTGATTTTGTCGGAGGCGTCAATGTCAATCGAGCCGCCGAGGGTATCGGGTTCCTGCGAGACAATGCCCACCGACATGCCGCCCATGCGGGCCAGGCCCACAATGGCGTTGCGGGCAAAGCCGCCCAGCAGTTCAGTGAAGGAGCCGCGGTCCACAATATATTCAATGGCGTCGTGCATCGAGTAGGGGGCCGAGGGGTCAATCGGCACCAACTGGTTGAGGGCCTCGTCCATGCGGTTGGCGTCGTCGCCGGTCTGCACAAAGGGCGGGTTTTCCACATGGTTCTGGGGCAGGTAGCTGAGCACCCGGCGCACCTCGGCAAAGGCCCCGGACTCGTCGGCGGCGGTCAGGTGAGCCAGACCGCTGACGCTGTGATGCGTGGCCGCGCCGCCCAGAGTTTCCTGGTCCACCACTTCGCCGGTCACGGTCTTGATGACATCGGGGCCGGTGAGGAACATGTAGGACGATTTCTCGACCATGATGATGATATCGGTGAGGGCGGGCGAGTAAGACGCACCCCCCGCGCACGGCCCCATGATGACGCTGATCTGCGGGATGATGCCGGAGTAGAGGGCGTTGCGGCGGAAGATTTCAGCATAACCACCCAGGCTGCGGACGCCTTCTTGAATACGGGCGCCGCCCGAGTCAATCAGGCCGATCACCGGGGCGCCAGCGCGCACGGCGGCATCCATGGCGGCGCAGATTCTGTGGCTCTGCATCTCGCCGAGCGAACCGCCCTGCACGGTGAAATCCTGTGAGTAGGCGTACACCAGGCGGCCATCAATGCGGCCAAAGCCGGTGACCACGCCATCGCCCAGAATTTTGTCGAAATCGGGGTTGGTTTCGTCATGTCCCTGAACGACAAACGGCTCCAGTTCCTGGAACGTGCCCGGGTCGAGCAGTTGTTCCAGACGTTCGCGCGCGGTCAGCTTGCCTTTGGCGTGCTGAGCGGCAATGCGTTCTTCGCCGCCGCCCAGGCGGGCCTTGGCGCGCATTTCGCGCAATGCAAGGATGCGGGGATCTTCTACGGGCATAGGAAATTCCTCTGATCGAAAATTTGGTGCGGCTCCGGGGCATGAAGATAGACCGGCCCCAAAAAGCCGACTGCCACGCCAATTTTACGCCATCTTGCCCCGGGCACGGTATGAATAACGCACCCTTTTAAGTGGATATTTATCCTAGAATTTTAGGTTATGGCGCGGGCGCCTCTCATTGCGCCAGTACAAGAGCCCCGCTCACCACCGGCGGCGACTTGTGCCCCATACGGGGCCCATCTGGTCGCCGGATGGCAGCCGGGCAGGCCGTTTGCGGCCTGTTTCTGGATGGTCGGGCGGGGCGTCTTATGCTAGAATTATGGTGCCAGACAGCCCTGCGCCTGGGTGGGATTCACCTGGAGCGGCGCGGGCCGGCATGGGAGATTTTATGGCAAAAAATGCGAGTTTGAATAAAGCGGCGGTTTCTAAGGCCGACGAATTTTATACGCAGACATCGGATATTGAAGCCGAGATGAAGCACTACTGGGCGCATTTTCGCGGCAAGGTGATCTTCTGCAACTGCGATGACCCCTATGAGAGCAATTTTTTCAAATTTTTTGCCCTGAATTTTAATTTTTTGGGCCTCAAAAAGTTGATTGCCACCAGTTATACCAACTCGCCGGTGGCGGGTTTGCAGCTTGCGCTGTTTGAGGGGCAGAACCCCGGCGCCCCAAACGGCCGCCGCCCCTATAAAATTGAAATTACCGCCGTGACCGATGCCAACGCCGATGGCGCGGTGGACCTGGCTGATGTGGAATACCTGCTCAAAAACGAAAAAAACACCCTGACCCCCCTGACCGGCAACGGCGATTTTCGCTCGCCAGAATGTGTGGCCCTGCTCCAAGAGGCGGATATTGTCGTCACCAACCCGCCGTTTTCGCTGTTCCGTGAATATGTGGCCCAGTTGGTAGAATTTGATAAGAAGTTCATCATTGTTGGCAGTAAAAACGCAATCACCTATAAAGATATTTTCAAACTCATCCAGGCAGGCCAACTGTGGCTCGGCAATGGCTTTCCCAATGGCAATGCCTATTTTAGCATCCCCGCTGACTATACCCGCGAATGGGTGGATGGAGTCTTCAACCCAGAAACCGGATTGGTCAAGTTTCGCAATGTGGGCTGGTTCACCAATTTGGATTTTGAGAAACGCCACCAGACCATCACTTTATACAAGCACTACACCCCCGAAGCATACCCTCGCTATGTCAATTACGATGCCATTGAGGTTTCAAAAGTCGCCGATATCCCCGACGACTATGATGGCGAGATGGGCGTTCCGATTACGTTCCTCGATAAATATAACCCGGAGCAGTTTGAAATTATTGGGTCAAGCCGGTTTGTCGGCCGGCCGATGTCTGAATTTGCTCCCAAGGGAACCTATGTGGGCGGAGGCATCAGGTTTTATCTTCCGAATGGGAATGGCACTTACCGATGTCTTTATGATCGGATTGTGATTAAGCACAAAGGCGGTCTGCAATGAAAATCGAATTACACACCATCCCCGTCCGAGCGGTGGCCGAAAAATATGTAGATAACGCCGAAGAAGGCGTGGTGGGTTACGGCGGGCGGCTGAACATCCGCCCCAAATACCAGCGCGAGTTCGTCTATGACGACAAGAAGCGCAACGCTGTCATCGAGACCATCCGCAAAGAATTTCCGCTCAATGTGATGTACTGGGTCAAGAATGAAGATGGCACGTTTGAAGTGCTGGACGGGCAGCAGCGCACCATCAGCTTTTGCCAGTATGTGCACGGCGATTTTTCGATTGACAATCGCGCCTTCCACAACCTGACGGTCACCGAACAAAACCAGATTCTGGACTATCCACTGATGGTCTATTTCTGCGAGGGCAATGACCGCGAGAAGCTGGACTGGTTCAAAATCATCAACATTGCCGGCGAAAAACTGACCGACCAGGAACTGCGCAACGCCGTCTATACCGGCCCCTGGCTGACCAGCGCCAAGGCCATCTTCAGCAAAAGCAACTGCGCGGCCTATGGGCTGTCTAAAGATTATGTGGGCGGCTCGCCCATCCGGCAAGAGATTCTCGAAACCGCCCTGGGCTGGATTTCAAAAGGCAAAATTGAAGCCTATATGTCTGCGCATCAACACGACCCCAACGCCAACGAACTGTGGCTGTATTTCAAAAACGTGATTGAATGGGTGCAGCTCACCTTCACCACCTACCGCAAGGAGATGAAAGGGCTGGACTGGGGGGCGCTGTACGATCAATTCAATCGAACCCTGTTTGATACGGCCCTGTTGGAGCAGGAAGTTCAAACCCTGATGCTGGATGATGATGTGACCAGCAAAAAGGGCATTTACCCCTATGTGCTGACCCGTGATGAAAAGTTTCTCAGCATTCGCACCTTCACGGCCAATCAAAAGCGCGAGGCCTATGAACGGCAGAAGGGCATCTGCCCCAGGTGCGGCTCCGAAAAGCACTATGCGCTGGATGAAATGGAAGCCGACCATATCACCCCCTGGCACAGGGGCGGCAAAACCAATGCTGAAAACTGCCAGATGTTATGCCAGCGGCACAACCGCGAAAAATCGGGCCTCTAGGCCGCGCCGGGGATTGAAATCCCTGGCGACCTTTGACCTAACCCCCCGCCCTCTCCTACGGAGCCGCGTGCGTCCTGTAAGGATGCTGTGCGACCTAACCCCCCGCCCTTCCCTGAAGGGAAGGGAGCTTATGCACTACTGAGCGCGTTATCCCTCCCTTTAGGGAGGGCTACGACAATATCAGTCAGAATTGCCGCTCCCAGGGTAGGTCTCCTGCGGCATTGCAGTGCAGCGGTGTTAACCGAGGCGGCTGACCTCCCCCCGCCCTGCTTGATTTTATTATCCGGGTATAATTAACCCATGGGTGGCATCTGCAACCTCAACGTCTCACATTGGAGAAGCCAATGAAAAACAAAGGTCTCTGGATTGGACTGATCATTTTGACCCTCATCTTCGCCGCGTTTTGGTGCGCCCTGGGGGTGGCGAGCCTGCACCTGCTGCCCGCCCCGCCAGATCTCAG
>JAGOFZ010000006.1 GCA_017996955.1 Longilinea sp. | reverse complement strand
CGTGAGTATTTGCAGGGGCTGCTCAACCTCAAAAGCATGGGCGCCGTGGTGATGGTACTGGCAATCAAGCAGCAGCTCTCCGAGAAGGGTTACTACTGGTTCAACCTGCCCAAGACGGCGGGCTATCCCTTCCTGGCGCTGGTGGAACACACCAACTTCCTCTCCTCCGATTACTTCGGCGGCGACCACATCATCTACTGCGGTGATTATCTCGACACCGATCACGAAAACTTCCGCCTCAGTCAAGATGAACTGCTGGCGCGCTTCCTGCCGGCGCTCAGCCGCGTGAACCCGGCCTTCACCCCCGACTGGGTGCGCAAGTCCTGGCTGTTCCGCACCAATTATGCCCAGCCCATCCCGCTGGTCAATCACTCGCGCAACATCCCAGACATCCAAACGCCGGTAGCCGATCTCTATTTTGCCAGCATGAGCCAGGTCTATCCCTGGGATCGCGGTACTAACTTTGCCGTGCAAATTGGCCGCCAGGCGGCCCGCCTGATGATGGGCAGCTAACCCCGCACGAAGTGCGGCATCTGCTCCGGAATCTCCAGCGAGATCTCCACCAGCCCGGCAAATTCGCCGTTCTGATACCAGGGCGACTGGTAAATCAACTTGCGCACACCATTCTTCTCAATGGTGTACACATTGCGCTCATGCGTCTCCAGCATCTGCCGGATCATCTCCTGTGAGTGGGCAGAGTGGCAGTCCATCAAGCTCTGTCCCACCAGTGCCGCGCCGCCGTCCTTTTCAAAGGTTTTGGCGGATCGGTCATTCATATAAACAATGGTACCCTGTGTATCGCAAACCGTGATTGCGCCGGGGAATTCCCGCGCCCAGGTAAAGTCTTCCATGGGGGTTATGCTCCTTTGATTTCAACCGTCATCATGTCAGCGGGCGCCGGACCCTGTGCCCAGCCCAGCATCTGCCCATCCGAATACCGGAAGTGATAGGTCTGCGGCGGCTCGCCGCGCAGCAAGCGGGGCAGCACCACATGCAAATTGCCCACCACCTGGGGCGCCGTGCAGGCCCAGCCCTGCGGCTGCCAGGCCAACAATCCTTCGCTGCAGTCCACTGGCTCCCCGGCTGGTGCCTCAGCCGTGAACAGCACCAGCCCGCCGGGCTCAATCTCAAACCCTTCCCAGGTCAGCACGCCGCCAAAGCGCACTGTTGGCAGGGTGTAACCCGTCTCTTCACATACTTCTCGCAGACAGGCTGCCAGCGGCGCTTCCCCCGGTTCAATATGCCCGCCAACCCCGTTCCACAGCCCCTGGTTGGGTGGGCGGTTGCGCAGCAGCATCAACACCTGGTCGGCGCGAGTTAAAAAGCACAGCACAAAGCGGCATCGGATCAGGCTCATGCTGCAAGTATACCGCAGTGAACGCTAAACCGATATCGAAATCAGATGTTCCCGCCATAATTGGAGTAAAATCGAGCGTGTTGTTTTATTTTTCCTGGAGGAATTTTCATGCAAAAAATCAACCTTGTACCCCTTTTGCTGGCAATCGTTTTGATTGCCCTGATGGTACCAATCCCGGCGCCGGTTTCTGCCCAGGGCACCACCTGGGATATTTACGTCAACGACACGCGCGACATCCACGATTTTGGGATTAACAGCGTTTGCGATGCTGATTTTGCCGCCCCCAACGATCAGTGTACGCTACGCGCTGCCCTGGACGAAGCAAATTACTGGAATCTGGGTGATGACGCAGTCTATATCCATCTGCCTGCCGGGCATTACACCCTGACGCTGTCCGGGCGCAATGAGAACGACAATGAAACTGGCGACCTGGATATTACCCAGACCAACGCCCAGATCATCATCGAGGGGGCCGGCCCAGGATTGACCATCATTGATGCCAGCGCCCTGGATCGGGTCTTTGATCTTCGCCCGAACGCCTGGGTGGATCTGCGCAGTCTGACGATTACCGGCGGCCGCACCGAAGTCCCCACCGATCCTTTTGCCTATGGCGCCGGAATCTATAATGATGACGCCTTCCTGACCCTGGATTCGGTCATCATTGAAAACAACTCGGTAGTTTGCCTGCCCGGCACCGATAACTGTTCACAGGCCTCGGGGGGTGGGCTGTTCAATCGAACGGACGATGTCGCCGTTAATCAAACCATCATTCGCAATAATTCAGCCACGCGCGGCGGCGGGATTTTTAATACAAATAGTGATACAGCGCCTCTTGTTCTGATAAACTCGACCATTAGCGGCAACCATGCCACAATTGCCGGCGGCGGCATCATCAACTATGGCGCCATGCGGATGATCAACGATACGGTCAGCGGCAACACGGCGGGGGGAACATCAGGTGGCGTGAGTAATGAGTCGGTTTTATATCTTGCCAATGTCACCATTGCCCGCAATTCTGCTGCTTATAACGCTGCCAACCTCCATAATGTTTCTGGTGCTACGCTTTATCTGAAGAATTCCATCATTGCCGATGCTCTTGGCAGCGATTATGTGACCAATTGCGATGGCACCGGAACCTGGAATACGGCCGGCTACAACATTTCCGACGATGCTACCTGTCATCTTACCGCTGGTGGCGACCAGACCAATACCGATCCTCTGCTGACGCCGCTGGCATACCTGGGCGGACTGACCCCCACGCACGGTCTGCTGCCCGGCAGCCCTGCCAGCAATAACAACCCCACCGGGTGCACAGATTTCAACGGCTTCACGATCTCGACAGATCAGCGCGGCTACAACCGCGATTTTGTCGGCTGTGATGCCGGCGCCTTTGAAGGCCTGGCCCGGGTCGTCAACCTGCCTGCCATCCTGCGCTGAAATTTTTGCTCATAAAAATCATTAAGATTTGACGAAACCGACCGCCTTCGGTACAATCAATTCAGAGACTGACGGTATGGATTTATCACCCGATTCAAACTCGCTGGATGCCCGCCTGCTGGCCCTTCATCAGGCCAGCCTGGAACTGGTGCAGGAAATGTCGCTGGAGGCCCTGCTCCAACGCATTGTCGATGCCGCCTGTCAGCAGGCCGGGGCGCGCTATGCCGCCCTGGGCGTGCTGAACGAGAACGGCGACCTGCAGCAGTTTCTGACCTCTGGCATGCCGCCGGAAGAAATCGCCCGCATGGCACACCCGCCGCGCGGCCTGGGGCTCATCGGCGCCCTGATGCATTCGCATACCGCCATCCGCATCCCCGACATCGCTGCCGACCGGCGGCGCGTCGGCTTCCCCAGGCATCACCCCCCCATGCGCTCCTTCCTTGGCGTCCCCATTCGCCACAGTGGGCGCCAGTTGGGGCAGCTTTATATCACCGAGAAAATCGACGCGCCAGAATTTACCCTGCAAGACCAGCAGGTGATTGAAGTGCTGGCAGCTTATGCGGCCGTGGCAATTCATAACGCCCATCTCTACAACAACCTGCTCGAACGTGACCGGGCGCTGACCCGCCGCAACCAGAACCTGGCCCTGCTCACTGAACTGGCCTCCACTCTGGCATCTGCCTCTGAAATAGACGAAATTCTGACCCAATCCATCCCCCCGGTGATGGACAGCCTGCACCTGGAAGTTGGCGAGGTCTTTCTGCGGCAGGGCGAAAGCCGTATCCTCAGCCTGACGCTGCATCGCTCGGTCCAGGTCTCGGCGCTGTGGAAAAAATCGCAGTTTATGCTGGGAGAGGGCCCGGTGGGGCAGGCGGCGCAGACCGGGCAGTCCCTCTGGTTTGATTTGCAGTCGCCAGAGGCCGCCGATCTGCACCCCGATGCTCAGGCAGCCGGGCTGAAACAGGTGGCTTGCTTCCCCATCACCGGGCGGCAGGGCCCGTTGGGGGTCTTCTGCATCGCCACTACCCATGAAACCCCCCTGGATGAGTTGGAAACGCAGTTTATGCTCAACATCAGCGCCTGGATGGGCACCGCCCTGGAGAACGCCCACCTCAGCCTGCAAAGCCGCCGCCTGGCGGTGCTGGAAGAGCGCGAACGCTTCGGCATGGACCTGCACGACGGCGTCATCCAGTCCATCTACGGCGTTGGGCTGACGCTTGAACACGCCCGCCTGCTCATCAATCAAGACCTGCCTGCCACCCGCCAGCGCATTGAACAGGCCATTGGTGACCTCAACAGCACCATCAGCGATATCCGCTCCTATATTCTCGACCTGCGCCCCCGCCAGCTTCATGACGATAACCTCATGCAGGGGTTGGAACGCCTGGTACACGAATTTCAACGCAATCGCTCAATCCCGGTCAGCCTCCAGGGCCCGTCAGATGGCTTCCCCAATATGACCGATGCCCAGGCGTTGACCATCTTCCACATCTGCCAGGAAGCCCTGGCTAACATCGCCAAACACGCCCATGCCACCGCGGTTGAAGTGGTGGTCTGGAAAGCGCAAGACCGCGTCCTGCTTGAAGTGCATGACAATGGTCGGGGCTTTGACCCCGACCAGACCCGCCAGCGGCTGGGGCACGGCCTGTCAAACATGCTGACGCGCGCCCTCAATGTCGGCGGCGAGGTGGATATCTCTTCTGAGCCGGGCAACGGCTCGACCATTCTAGCCTGGGTCCCCTACTTACCCGATGACGACACCCTCTAATTTGCAAAAGGCCGCCGAGCGCGGCGAACCTTCACACGTCTGGCGCGCCGGGCAGGAACGCCGCCTGCACCAGATTCAAGCGGCTGCCGGTGACCGCGCCCGCGGCCGCGTCTTTGTGGATGGCTGCGGCCTGGGCGCCTACCTGGCCCGCCTGACCCCCGCCGCTGCCCTGGCTGCCGGCCTGGACATTGAGTTCCCCCGCACACTGGATGCCCGCCAGAACACCCATACCCTGGCAGGCGAGGCCGCCCCCCTGCTGGTGGTTTGCGGCGCGGGCGAGGCCTTGCCTTTCCCATCTGATTATTTTGACCTGATCCTCAGCCACGAGGTTTTGGAACATGTTCAGGATGACCGCGCTGCCATTGCCGAGATGATTCGCACCCTGCGCCCCGGTGGGCGGCTGGCGCTCTACTGTCCCAACCGCGGCTATCCTTTTGAAACGCATGGCATTTACTGGCAGGGGCGTTACCATTTCGGTAACATTCCCTTGGTCAACTGGCTGCCGCGCCCCTGGCGCAACCGGCTGGCGCCGCACGTGCGGGTCTATTCCCGCCGCGACCTTGAGGCGCTGTTTGCCGGGCTGCCGGTGCGCTTTGTCTCGCGCACCCACGTCTTCGGTGCCTACGACAATATCATCGCCCGCCGCCCGCGGCTTGGGCGAGCCTTGCGCGCGTTTTTGCAGGCGTTGGAACGCACACCCCTGCGTATTTTGGGACTCTCACACTTCTGGGTGGTGGAAAAGGTGACCCTATGACCGATCTGCGCACGCTGTTCAGCCAGGACGAATGGAAACTGCTTCAATTCTCGGCGCTGTGGGTTTTTCAGACCGTGGCAGTGGCCGATGGCAAGATTGACGAGGGTGAAGTGCGCGCCCTGGGGCGCGAACTCTCCGAGGCGCATCTCTATCACAACCCGCTGGCCTCCCAAACCCTGCAAACCCTGGCCGATGATTTTAACGCCATCTACAAGCTCTTCAAAACCGATGAACGCGGTCCCCGGGATGGTTTGGCCGCTGTGGCCGACCTGGTGGAAGAACGCATGGGCATGGACGAAGCCCGGCGTTTCAAAATGGCCCTCTTGCTGCTGGGGCGTAACATTGCCCTGGCAGAAGGCGGTGGTTTTCTGGGCCTGGGTGAGCGCACCAGCGAGCAGGAGAAAGCCGCCCTGGTCACCATCGCCAGCGCGCTGCGGACCATGTAAGTCATTATTCCCCCGGCTGTTTCAGGCGGGGGATATTTTCGTCAAATCTATTTTATCAACCAACAAGGAGCTGCTATGTTGAAAGTCGGGTATATTGGCCTGGGTCTGATGGGCAAGTCCATTGCTCGCAATATTCACAAGGCGGGTTTCCCGCTGGTGGTGCATAACCGCAGCCGCGCCGTTGTGGACGAACTGGTCGCCGAAGGCGCGGTGGCGGCCTTTTCTCCAGCAGAGGTCGCCGCCCAGGTGGATGTGGTCTTCACCAACCTGCCTGATTCGCCCGATGTGGAGCAGGTGGCGCTGGGCCCGCAGGGCATCATAGCCGGAGCCCACCCTGGCCTGATCTTTGTGGACAACTCAACCATCAAGCCCGCCACCGCCCGGCAGATCGCCGCTGCGCTGGAGCCGCACGGCGTCCAGTGCCTCGATGCCCCTGTCAGCGGCGGCGATATTGGCGCCCGCAATGCCACCCTCGCGATTATGATCGGCGGCCCCGCCGCCGCCCTGGAAACCGTCCGCCCGGTGCTGATGGCCATGGGCAAGACCATTACCCATGTGGGCGAATCGGGCGCCGGGCAGATTGCCAAGGCCGCCAACCAGATCATGGTCGCCGCTCAGATGGTTGCCATGGGCGAGCTGTTGATCTTCGCCCAGCAGGCCGGTGCCGATCCTCGCAAGGTCATCGAGGCCATCCGCGGCGGTGCCGCCCAGTGCTGGACCCTGGACGTAAAACCCCCGCGCCTCTTTGACGGCAATCGCCAGCCAGGCTTCAAGGCCCGCATGCAGGCCAAAGACCTCAACATCGTCCTCGAAACCGCCCGCGAATACGGCATTCCGCTGCCCTCCGCCGCCGTGGATGCCCAGCTCTTCAACGCCATGATTCAGAACGGCCTCGGCGACCTGGATAACTCTGCCGTACTGGCGATGATTGAAGCACTGGCGAATGCCCCGCTTAAAATCTAGCCTGTCGGCAGCCCGGGTTTCACAGCTTGGATAAATTCTTACCCCCTCCCCGTTCAAGCAGGGAGGGGGTGGACATCATATCCCCTGATGACAATTGTTTGCACAATCTCATATCTAAAATTAAAAAATTACCCCTTGCCCCGTGGTAGAATCAAAACGCAAATTCAATCTTTTGGAGGTTTACGTATGGAACAACAGGTCGGCACCTTTGCGGTCAAGCAGGGACTGGCTCAAATGCTTAAAGGCGGCGTGATTATGGATGTGGTCACCCCCGAACAGGCCCGGATTGCCGAAGAAGCCGGTGCCTGCGCCGTAATGGCGCTCGAACGCGTCCCCGCCGATATCCGCGCCCAGGGCGGCGTGGCTCGCATGAGCGATCCCGAACTCATCCTCAAAATCATGGATTCCGTCTCCATCCCCGTAATGGCTAAATGCCGCATCGGTCATTTTGTTGAGGCGCAAATCTTGCAGTCGCTCGGTGTGGATTATATTGACGAATCCGAAGTCCTGACCCCCGCCGATGAGGCGTTTCACATTTACAAGCACGCTTTCAATGTGCCGTTTGTCTGCGGCTGCCGCAACCTGGGCGAAGCCCTGCGCCGCATTGGCGAAGGCGCAGCCATGATGCGCACCAAAGGCGAAGCCGGCACCGGCGACGTGGTCGAGGCTGTGCGCCATGCCCGCCAGGTTTTGGGCGATATTCGCCGCCTGCAAACCATGCCCGAAGAAGAACTGATGACCTATGCCAAGGAACTTGGCGCGCCCTATGAACTGCTGGTTCAAACCCGCTCGCTGGGCCGCCTGCCGGTGGTCAATTTTGCTGCTGGTGGCATTGCCACCCCCGCCGATGCCGCTCTGATGATGCAGCTTGGCGTGGACGGCGTCTTTGTGGGCTCGGGCATCTTCAAGTCGGGCAACCCGGCCACCCGCGCCGCCGCCATTGTCAAAGCCGTCACGCACTACACCGACGCCGCCATCCTGGCGGAGGTCAGCCGCAACCTGGGCGAGCCGATGGTGGGCCGCACCGTGGCAAACCTGCCCGATGCTGAACGCATGGCCGGGCGAGGCTGGTAAATGGCTTTGCAGATTGGTGTTCTGGCGCTGCAGGGCGCTTTTGCCGAACATCAGGTTGTGCTGAAGCGCCTGGGCGCCTCGGTGACTCAGGTGCGCCTGACAGATGAGTTGGCTGGCCTCGATGGTCTGATCATTCCCGGCGGCGAGTCTACCACCATGGGCAAGCTGGCGGTGGATTTTGGCCTGCTGGAGCCGCTGCGTACCTTCGGCCAAACCCATGCCATCTGGGGCACCTGCGCGGGCGCCATCCTGCTCTCGCGCGATGCCCGCCGCGCTCAACCCCTGCTGGGATTGATGGACATCACCGTCGAGCGCAACGCCTTTGGCCGTCAGACTGAGAGCTTTGAGGCCGACCTGACCATCAACGCCCTGCCTGAACCCGAGCGCCCATTCCACGCTGTATTCATCCGCGCCCCACTGATCGAATCCATCGGTCCCGGTGTGCAGCCGCTGGCTGCCCTTCCCGGGGATTTTGCGGGTCGTCGTCCGGGCCTGGGCGGTAAAATTGTGGCCGCGCAGCAGGGCCGCCTGCTCGCCACCGCTTTTCATCCCGAACTGACCGCCGATGACCGCTTTCACCGTTACTTTATGGAGCTGGCAGCATAGAGGTCCGTCCGTTTGCCTGGCCTGATTTACTGAACGTCTACCGTTTCCGGCGGCAGGTGGTTTGCCTGGATCAAACGGGTCGGTTGACGCACGGCAGCCCCATTGGTCTGGGCTTGCTGCTGCGTCACCTGCGCCTGGGTGATTATGGCGACTCTGCCGCCGTAGTGGAATTGGGCCGCAGCCGCCTGCTGGGCCGCATGCGCTACACACTGGGGCAGCGCGCCGCCCACCTCACCTTCCTCATGCCCCAGGATGCCCTTGAATCCACCCCCGGCGCAGTGCTGCTGGATAGCCTGGCCGCGGCCGCGGGTGAGCGCGGCGCCTTGTGCCTGCTGGCCGAGTCCGCCGATGACCTGGGCACTTTTGACCTGCTCCGCCGGTCGGGCTTTGCCGTCTATGCCTGGCAGCGTTACTGGCGGGTGGCCGCCGTCCCGCAAGCCGCGGCAGATCTCTCCTGGCGGCCCTACCGCGCCGCCGATGAGAACGCCGTCCGCAGTCTGCATCAACAGCTCACCCCGCCGCTGGTGCAGGCCGCCGAAGCCTTCGAACCCCGGTTTGCCTCCGGTTGGGTTCACTGGCAGTCTGGTGCTCTGCGCGCCTATGTCGATGTCCAATCCGGGCCGCGCGGCGTATGCCTTCAGCCGCTCATCCATCCAGAAGTCAGCGATGCCGGTGCCCTGCTCGATGCCCTGCTGGCCTATCCCGACCGCTGGCTGGGCCGCCCCGTCTATCTGGCGGTGCGCTCTTACCAGGCCTGGCTCGAACCCCTGCTGGAAGCCCGCGGTGTACCCGCCAGCACCCGTCACTCCTTGATGGTGCGGCACCTGGTGGTCTTCAGCCGCTCCCTCCAACCGGCAGCTGCCCAGACTGCCCTGGAGAAGGGCTGGGCGGGCCCAACGCCCACCGCCCATACCATTAATGGCAATAAACGAGTACAATCGGAACTGTATGACACAGAGACGCATAACAGATGATTTACATACCCTGCTGGGGGTTTTGCCTCCAGCAATTGCCCAGGCGGTTACCCGCGCCAACCACGAAGACGCCCTGATCGAGATTGTCCTCGATCTGGGGCGGCTACCCAAGGCTCGCTTCTTAAATGAAGAAGTAACCCTTAGCGACGTGGAAGTTACCTCGGCAGAAATCGAAACCGTTGTCGCCCGCATTGGCGATTTCGATGCCGACAACCGCGCCGGGTTGGAACGCACCCTGCACCGCATCTCCGCCATTCGCAACCGCCGCGGCCATATCGTTGGCCTCACCTGCCGGGTGGGCCGGGCGGTCTATGGCACCATTGATATTATCCAGGACCTGGTCGAATCCGGTCAGAGCATTTTGCTGCTGGGCCGCCCCGGCATTGGCAAAACCACCATGCTCCGCGAAGCGGCCCGCATCCTCGCGGAGACCAAGCGCGTCATCATCGTAGATACCTCCAATGAAATTGGCGGCGATGGCGATGTGCCCCACCCCGCAGTGGGCCGCGCCCGCCGCATGCAGGTAGCTGCGCCTTCTCTCCAGCACGAAGTGATGATTGAGGCAGTGGAAAACCACAACCCCGAAGTTATCGTCATTGATGAAATTGGCCGCGAGCTGGAAGCACAGGCCGCCCGCACCATTGCCGAACGCGGTGTGCAGTTGGTGGCTACGGCGCATGGCCGCACGCTGGAAAACCTGCTGCTCAACCCCACCCTCTCTGACCTGATCGGCGGTATTGAAGCCGTCACCCTCTCCGATGAAGAAGCCCGCCGCCGCGGCACCCAGAAAACCGTGCTGGAACGCCGCTCTCCCCCGACCTTTGATGTGCTGATTGAAATTCAGGAGCGCGACCAGATGGCCGTGCACCCCGATGTCTCAGCCGCGGTCGACGCCCTGGTGCGCGGCGCCCCGCTGCCACCCGAAATCCGCAGCCGCGGTGCCGATGGCGAAATCAAGGTCGAAAAACCTGCCCCCCCGCCGCCAGCCTCCCGAGCCCTCAATCAGGGTTCCCGCCGCGCCTATGCCAATGGCCTGGAAGAAGAGCCCTATGCCCCCAGCCGCCCGGCCCGCTCCCCCCGCCCTGAATATGAGCCTGCTGCCCGTCCAGGGCGAGAGCCGTTAAACCCGGTGCGGGTTTATGCCTACGGCGTGGCCCGCAACCGCCTCACTCAGGCCGCCCGCCGGGTGGGGGTGCCTGCCATTGTGGTCCAGGATATTGCCGAAGCCGATGTGCTGATGACCCTGCGGTCTTATTACCGCTCGCATGAGCAAACGATTGTGGATGCTGAACAGCGCGGCATGCCCATTTATGTGCTGCGCGCCAACACGGTCAGTCAAATGGAACAATCGCTGGCTGAACTCTTTAACCTGGCCGCCACCCCCGATAACGGCCCTGCTGAGTGGGATTTTGTCTCGGCGCAGACGGCTGCGGCCATTCAGGCGGTCTTGAACGGACAAAAATGGATTGATCTGCCCCCGGCCTCGCCCCAGGTGCGGCGCATGCAGCACGAAATGGCCCGCCAGGCGCAGTTGGTCTCTCATTCTTACGGCAAGGAACCGCACCGCCGCGTGCGGATTTTCCGGGAGTAACGCATGTTCATCACACTGGAGGGGCCTGAAGGCAGCGGTAAAACCTCGCAGCTGCCCAGGCTGGCCGATTATCTGCGCGAACAGGGCTATGATGTTCTCACCACCCGCGAACCTGGCGGCACCATCATTGGTGACCAGGTGCGCGCCGTACTGACTCGCCTGGATAATACCGCCATGCAGCCCCGCACCGAAATTTTGCTCTTCCTGGCCGCCCGTGCCCAACTGGTTGAAGAAGTCATCCGCCCGGCGCTGGCGCAGGGCAAAATCATCCTCTCAGACCGCTACGCCGACTCCACCCTGGCCTATCAGGGTTACGGGCATGGCGTTGATCTGGCGCTGCTCCGCCTGCTGCTCGACTTTGCCACCGGCGGCCTGCGCCCCGACCTGACCCTCCTGCTGGATGTGGACCCCGCAGTCGGCCTGAGCCGGCGGCGATCCAGTGGCGGCGAATGGAATCGTTTAGATGCCTACGCGCTGGAATTTCACCAGCGTGTGCGCCAGGGTTACCTGACCATGGCGCATCAAGAGCCGACCCGCTGGCGGGTGGTGGATGCCTCGCAGCCCCCAGACGTGGTACAATCAGCCCTATCTCAACTGGTACTGAACCGGTTGCGCTGCGATGTGTAGCAGCCGCCGGACGTATACCTCATTATTGATCTTTCTAAGAAAGGTTAGGTCGCTTTGAAGAAGTTTGTATTCCCCCTGCTTGTGATGCTCAGCCTGCTGCTGGCTGCCTGTGATGGCATGATCCAGGCCGAACCCACGGCTATTCCCACGCCGGTTCCCGCCACTGCTACGCCGGTCGTTCAGGAAGGCGCAACCGTGCCCGATTGCCAGGTTGCCAGCATCTTCCCTGAACCCCGCGCTGCCTACGAGATCACCATCCCACTTCCCGAAGCGGAAGATCACATCCGCGGCGCCAAAGATGGCCGCATGACATTGATCGTCTATAGCGATTTCCAGTGCCCGTACTGCGCCCAGCTTGAGCCGCAGATCAAGGCCTTCCTAGATGCCTATCCCGAAGAGGTCACGGTGATTTTCCGCAACCTGCCCCTCATCAGCATCCATGAGAAAGCCCAATTGGCTGCCCAGGCTGCCGAAGCCGCCGCCCTCCAGGATAAATTCTGGGAAATGCACGATGCCCTGGTGGACGCCAATAACTGGTCGGCCTGGACCGCGCTCTCGCTGGAAGAGTTCCCCAGCTGGCTGAAGACCACTGCCACCTCCATCGGCCTGGATTCGGAAAAATTTATGACCGATCTCACCAGTAAAGCCATTGAGGAATCCGTCTCGGCTGAAACCCAGGCCAACTATGCCCTGGGCCTCAACTCCACCCCTTCGGTTTTCCTCTTCATGGACGGCAACCTGTACTTCACGCCCGAAGATCAGATTCCCTTCACCTATGCCAACCTCGAACTGATCCGCAGTCTGTATGACCTGCGCGCCATTGAATACAAAGAATGCCCGGCCAACACACTCAAAGACAACAAGACCTACACCGCCACCCTCAAAACCACCAAAGGCGACATTGTGATCGAACTGTACGCCAAGGAAGCCCCGCTCACGGTCAACAGCTTCATCTTCCTCTCTAAAGAGGGCTGGTACGACAATGTGCCCTTCCACCGTGTGCTGGATGGCTTTGTGGCTCAGGCTGGCGATCCCACCGGTACCGGTGTGGGCGGCCCCGGCTACATGATCAAGGACGAAATTGTCGATACCCTCAAGTATGATCAGGCTGGTGTGGTTGGCATGGCCAATTCGGGCGCCAATACCAACGGCAGCCAGTTCTTCATCACCCTGGATGCCCAGCCGAATCTGGATGGCAGTTACACCATCTTCGGCCATGTGGTTGAGGGTATGGATGTGGTCAACGCACTGACCAAGCGTGATCCGTCTTCCAGCACTGATCTGCCGGAACCCGATTACATCTTGTCAGTGACCATCACTGAGAAATAATGGCGTCGCGCGCGGGATTTCATTACCCTACGCTCGCCCAGCTCATTTTAAGCGCGTGCGGCGGACTGTTCGGCCTGTTCGCCGCCGCGCTGTTGCTCTTGATGGGGGGCATGAACCTGGTCTCGGGGAATACCACATCCCAGACAACCAGTTTGCTTAACCTGGCTGGCGGCACGGCGCTGGTTGGCTTGCTCTGCCTGCCTTCGGCAGTCTATGCCATGCTGCGCCTGCTGGAGCGTCCCCTGCCCGACTGGCGGCGGATGCCCGGCATTCGCCTGTTTGCCATTGGCCTGCCCGTACTCTGGGGCATGGCGCTGGTGCTCGCCGCGGTGGTCATTGGTCACCCCGCCGAAACCTTTGTCATTCCCATCATCTACCCCGTAGTGGTGGGGGTGCCCATTGCCTGGCTGCTGCTCATCGCAGGGCGCGGCTTGCTGCTGGGCGGCCCTCAGCGCCGCTGGGGAACCGTAAGCCTGAGCCTGACGGGCACCCTGATCACCGTACTGGTGACCGAGGTACTGGTGCTGGGAGTGCTGATTTTGATATTTGCCTTCTGGCTGGCAGCTAACCCGGACCAAATGGCCTTTTTTCAGAATTTTGCTGCCGTGGTTGAGACCGTTGAGGCGCAAGATTCTATGGATGTTATGCTGCGCCAGCTTTTCCAGTATCCCGGCGTAATCCCCGGCCTCATCACTCTGGCAGCCGTGATTATCCCCCTGATGGAAGAGCTGATTAAGCCCCTGGCGCTGTACTTTTTGCTGGGCCGCCGCCTGACCCCCGCCCAGGGATTTGTGGGCGGCCTGATCTGCGGCGCCTGCTTTGCCCTGACCGAAAGCATCGGCTCACTGAGCCAGGTGGCCGACTCTTCCAGTTGGATCATGCTGGCAGTTGGGCGCGGCGGCACCGCACTGCTGCACATCACCTGCACCGGCCTGGTTGGCTGGGGGGTGGTTTCTGCCTTCACCGAACGCCGCTGGGGCCGGTTCTTCCTGGCTTTGCTGGGCGCGGTAGCGCTGCATGGCACCTGGAACGCGGCCACCATTGCCCAGAGCGTTTCAACGCTCATGGACGGCGCGCTCTGGAAAACGCTCGGCGCCCTGTCACCGGTGATGCTGGGCATCATCGCCATGAGCAATCTGATCATCCTGCTGGTGATGAACCGCCGCCTTCAGCCGCCGGTTGAGGTGCCCGCAGTTGCGCCCGCTGGCATGGATGCTTAATTAAATCAATCAAGAGGAAAACATATGGATTTTATTATGCAAATCGTGGACTTCATCCTCCACGTGGACAAATATCTTGACATGATTATTGCCGCAGTTGGCAATTGGACTTATGTGGTTCTGTTCATCATCATCTTCATCGAAACCGGGCTTGTGGTCACCCCCTTCCTGCCCGGCGATTCGCTGCTCTTTGCTGCTGGTGCCTTTGCGGCCCGCGGCGCCTTTGACGTCATTCTGCTTTACGCCTTAATGGCTGTGGCTGCTGTGCTTGGCGATACCGCCAATTACTGGATCGGACACTACATTGGCCCGCGCGTCTTCACCACCAAATCCCGCCTGTTCAAGAAAGAATACCTTGACCGCACCCAGGCATTTTATGAAAAACACGGCGGCAAGACCATCTTCCTGGCCCGCTTCATCCCCATTATCCGCACCTTTGCGCCCTTTGTTGCTGGCGTTGGCAAGATGACCTACGGACACTTTATCACGTATAATATTGTTGGCGGCATTGTTTGGACGGCCGTATTTATCTTTGGCGGCTACTTCTTTGGCAACCTGCCATTCGTTGAAAAGAACTTCTCGCTGGTCATTATCGCCATCATCGTCATTTCGGTGCTGCCAGCAGTCTATGAGGCGATCAAGAATCGCCGCCAGCCCGCCAAGCCCGCTGCCGAAGAAAAAACTCCTGCCGCCACGGAGTAATACTTGATCCTATGAAACGTGATACCCTCCAGAAAATTCTCCGCTTTTTGATTCGCGTTCTTACCGACACGCGCTTTGAAGGCGTGGAACACATTCCCACCCAGGGCGGTGTGATTCTGGCGACCAATCACCTCAGCCGATTGGATATCCCGGTGCTGTTTGTCAACCCGGTGCGCAACGACCTCACTGGGTTGGTGGCAGATAAATATAAGCGCCACTCCATCATCGCCTGGTTCACCCGTCAGGCCCAGGGCATTTGGCTGGACCGCACCAAGGCGGATTTCTCGGCCTTTCGCGATGCCATCGCTGCACTGGGTGAACAGAGAGTCCTGGGCATTGCCCCCGAAGGCACCCGCAGCCCGGGGCAATTGCTGGAGGGCAAACCCGGCACCATCTTGATTGCCACGCGCGCCAACGTGCCGATTGTGCCGGTTGCCATTACCGGTACCAAGGGCGGCATGCAGAAGATCCTGACCTTCCGCCGCCCCCATATCCGGGTGCGCTTTGGCCCGGCCTTCCAGGTGCCGGCCCTCAGCCGTGAAAACCGCGAAGCTGAACTGAAATACTGGACAGATGAACTGATGTGCCGCATCGCTGTCATGCTGCCCGAAAGCTACCGCGGCGTCTATGCCGACCATCCCCGTCTGGCAGAATTGATCGCCGCCGAGCAGTAATCGGCGGCTTTTTTTCGGGCTAACAGGGGGCGTTTAGGGGCAGCCCTGCCCCCCGGTTTGAACCCACAGGACGCTGGCCGCGTCCTGCTGGCATAATTCCCACTCGGGCTTTTGGGCTAATGCACTGCTCAACGCCGAATCAGCCGTGGTCAGGGCAATGCGGATATCCCATTGCTTCAAAATGGCCTCCCAGCCGGGCAGCGCCCGCTCCACCCGGTCCGATTGGGTGATGATTTCATCGCCATAAATATCAGACCGGCTGTCCAGAAAGACCGGGTATTCGGGCAGCGCCCAGATCAAGTATCCACCCATTTGATAGTTATTAAAGATATGCCCTTCCGGGCGAGCCGTTCTGAGATATTCAACCGCGCCAGTGGGCCAGGCAGAAAGATCGCGCGGTGTGTGCAGCACGGTATCCAAACGCCCCCCAAACATAAGGATCGAAAAGCAGAAGAAGGCCAGCGCCACACCGGTCACCGCCGGCGCCGGAGATTTGACCGCCAGCTTTTCGCCTGCCGGAACGCGCCAACCTAACAGGTCGGCCCAGAACAGCGGCAGCACCACCGCGCTGATGGCAATGTGCCGCGCCGAAACCAGCCCCATAGTCAGTACCCCGGCTAATGCTGCCAGCCGCCCCACCTGCCCGGGGCCGCGCCGCCGCACCACAATCACCGCGCTGATCAAAATTGCCGCCAGGAAAACTTGCCCGTAGGGGCGGTGAAAATTAGGCGACTGCCACTCTTGAATCATTGTGTCTTCGGCCACCCGTGTGGTGGTCAAAAACATTTCCCGGTGCATGGTCCAGCCGTAGGGGTTGATGAATGTCGCCGCCGCCATCAAGGCCAGCACCAGGGCAAACTGCCCCAATCGCCGGTAGTTCTGATCGCGCAAGGCGGCCCGGTTCAGCCGCCGGGGCCAGCGGATTTCATCTAAAGCAAAGGCACCGGTCAGTAAAAATCCCACCGGCCAGCCGCCGTGAGTATTCACCCAGGCCACCATCACCACCGGCAGCAGCCACAGCGCCCAGCGGCTGCCGCGCTGATGCTGGTCCAGCAAAATCAGGGTTAACAGCGTAAACAGCAGTGTGAAGATATTGGGCCGCGCCGACCAGTAGACGGCAGAAAGCACCAGCCCGCTCAACACCAGTGCAAACCGGCGCAGGTGGGGTGTCTTCAAGTAGGCCCACAAAACACAAAACGGTGCCGCCAGCACCACTCCGGCGGTCAGATCCACGCCGATATAGCCCAACCAGGTGTACATCTGGTAGAGCAAAATCTCATACCAGGCCCCCGGGTGCGACCAGATGGCCCCCGGGCGGGTGTAAGAAAACGGGTCGGTGGTCAGCAGCTGCCCGTTCTCAACCATCCACCGCCCATGCGCCAGGTGCCACCAACTATCAATTTCAATGGAGTTGCCCAGCAGCACCCACAACACAAACAGCACAAAGCCTGGGAAAAACAGCACCCGCACTGCCGCCTCCAGTCGGGGCAGCAAAGCGGGCGCGTGGTGTGCAGGTGGCTGTAATTTGTCTGGACGGCTATCCGTCATTGTCGTCAATATCCAGGCGGTAACCCATCCCGCGCAGGGTCTTCAGGTAGTGCGGGCGGCGCGGGTCTTCTTCAATGGCCTGTCTGAGCCAGCTAATGTGGACATCCAGGGTGCGCATATCGCCGGCGTAATTGGTTTCCCACACCTGGGTAAAGAGTTCTTCCCGGGGAATAACCTGCCCCACGCGCTCCATCAGGGTTTTGAGCAGCGCTACCAGCCGGGGCGTCAGCCGGGCCTGGCGGTCATGGCAGCGCACCCAGCGATGCCGCACATCCAGCTCCAGCGGGCCAACTTGCAGAGTATCTTTCTGCTCGGCAGGCAGCAGCGGCTTGATGCGGTTCAGCAGCTTTTGCAGTGTAAATGGCGCCACAAGCAGAACATCGGCGCCATATTTTTCATTGGGGTCTGCCTGTTCATCCACAATCAAGACCAGCGGCAGGGTGGGGGCCTGCAGGCGCAGCGCCGTAACAATCCGTTTGCCGCTGGTGCGCATTGAAGCCGCATCCACAATAATCAGATGGGCATGCGCGTCTTTAAGCCGCTCCTGCGCATTGCTGCCGTTGGAGGCGGTCTCAACGTTAAAACCTTTTTTTGTCAGCCCCGTCACCAGTGAGGGACGGTCTGAGCGCTTGCCTTCCACAAGTAGGATTTTGGCCCGATTTGGCATAAGCACCAGCCTGATGTGCGAAGGTTGAACGTGCTGTTCTGGCTTGGGCAGTGGTCTGCGCATTGCCCCGGCGGTTGTCTTGGTGTCTGCTGGCGTGCCAGCCGAACCGCTGCCCATCATCCGCCAGGGAACATACACCCCGACGTTACATGATTATACCTTAAAAACTTAAAGAACGCGCCACTCACTTTTAAGATTCCTGTGGGTAAAAAACAGTCCGGTGAGCTTGCTCACCGGACTGCCGCGATGACATGAATCTTACTTTCCGACGTTGATAAATTCGCCGAAGAAGCGCTTGAAGTAAATGAAGCTGCCCGTGCGGCCAACATGATTAGGGTCTTTGGCATTCCATTGAGCCCCCAGGGTTGCTACCACATCGTTGGCATCCAACTCGGCGCCGTTGCTGAACGTGACGCCGTAACGCAGGCTGAAGGTCCACTCGGTCAGCGCCGCATTCGATTCCCAGTATTCGGCCAATCCGGGCGCCAGTTCAGCCGAGCCGTAGGCATAGGACACCAACGGCGTATAGAGCAGGCGCGCCACCCGCATGGTGTCGTTGCTGGTTTCGTCAGCCGGCCACAGGAAGGTGGGCTCGGACTCTAACATAAAGGTCAACTGATCATCAGGGGTGCTCATCTGGTCAAAATTCTCATTCAGCGGGCTGATGATGACATTGGTCACATCGGCCTGGAATACCGCCGAGTCGTTGGCGTGGGCCAACGGAATAATCAAAACATATTCCTTGAGCTTCTGGTTGACGATATCGTAATAGTACTGCCGGCTCTTGGTATCACTGGTAGCTTTAGCGTTCAGCAGCGCGGCCGAAATATCCCCATACGGAGTGCCGTACCGCTGTGAACTCGCGCTGAAGTTGGGGTCGTAAAAGTTTGTTGCATCCGGATACTCCGCGCTCAACCCGGTCAGGAACAGCCCCAGTTCGCCTGCTTCAACGGCCGCGTTGAATTCACGTTCTTCCATACGCACCGTTGTGATTTTAAGCCCAGCTTCCGCCAGTTGGGCCTGAATTTCCTGCGCCACCAGAATGGGGCTGGGTAAATATGATGTGCTGGTATCAGTGTAGTAGAGGAACAGTTCCTGGTCGTAATTGAAACCGGCTGCATTGAGCAGGTCGGTGCCTTCTTTGATGTTATAGTCATGCCAGCGCAGCACATCGCTGTGCCCGGGCGTCAGCGAGCGCGGCAGAAACTGCTCGGCGGCTTCAGCGCCAGCCGGGAAACTGTTGGCCACTACCCGCTGGCGATCAATCAACATAGCCATCCCCAGGCGCACCCGTGAATCATTATAGGGCGGCACATCGCGGTTTATCCCCAGAAAGGCAATACTCAACGCCGGGCGGGTATAGGTGATGTAGTTCGGGTTGCCCTTGAAAATCGCCGAGTTCAGGTCTGGGCGGTCAATCCCATCTGC
Organism: Longilinea sp.; assembly: GCA_017996955.1. Classification (GTDB taxonomy): domain Bacteria; phylum Chloroflexota; class Anaerolineae; order Anaerolineales; family Anaerolineaceae; genus JAGOFZ01. The sequence goes on along the minus strand of JAGOFZ010000006.1, from coordinate 12,239 downwards.
GCGGTCAAACAGCAGCTCTGACCGGCGGTAAACCGATGAAGGATTCCAGCGCAGGGTCAGGGTTTCAGAGCGCGGCGGCACGCCCCAGTAATTGGGGTTGGCGGTCAGTTTGAGTGACGTTCCGGGAACCCACTCTTCAACCATATAAGGCCCGGTGCCGTTGGTTTCCAGGCTCAGGGCAGCTGAATCGCCGCCTTTTTCATACAGGTATTCAGCGTCTTGAATCGAAAAGGTCGGAAACGCCAGCTTGGAGGGCAGGGCGGCATCCGGGTAACAGAGCGTGAATTTGACAGTGTATCGGTCAAGCGCCTCAATGGATCGGAACTCGCCGCCGTAATCGCAGTTTGGTGAACTGACTTTTAGGGTCGTGTACACATCCACAGGCTGTACATCATAGGGGTTGATCGCCTGGCAGCCGCCAAGTACCAGGCTTAGCAACAGAAAAGCGGTGAACAGTGCGTTACGAAAAAGAGAACGTTGTTTCACGTTGATTGTCCCTGGGTGAACCGTAAATGGATAGTGACCGGGCTTTAATCTCAGCCCTGTTTTGATTATACGTGTTCCTGTTTGAATGTCAATTCAACCCCACTTGATATTTCTGTAAGGACAGGGGCCTTACAGCCCCAGCGCGGCCAGATTCACTGCCTCTGCCGGGATCTGATAGGCCCGGCTGAGCAGATCCGGCGTCAAAACCTCCTGCGGCGTTCCCTGACTCAACAGCTCGCCCCCCACCAGTAACGCCACCCGGTTTGAATAGCGCGCCACCAGGTGCAGGTCGTGCGTCACCAGCAGCACCGCCAGCCCGTCATCGTGCGCCAGCGAGCGGATATTATCCATCAGGCTGATCTGGTAGTGCAGGTCCAGGTGCGTGGTGGGCTCGTCCAACAGCAGCAGCGGTGAACCCTGTGCCAGCGCTCGCGCCAGCAGCAGGCGCTGCTGCTCGCCCCCTGAAAGCTCATCCACCCGCCGCTCTGCCAGTTCCAGCGTGCCGGTGCGCTGCATGGCCTGGTGCACCGCCGCCTCGTCCTGGGGCAGGGTGCGCCCCAGCCAGTTGATGTGCGGCGTGCGCCCCAGCATCACCGTCTGATACCCCGTGAACAGCGCCGGCAGCTGCCGCGCCTGGGGCACCACCGCCATCCAGCGGGCCCGTTCCACCGGCGATAACTTCGCCACATCGCGCCCGTCCAGCAGCATTTGACCGCTCTCGGCGGGTTGAATCCCGCTCAGGGCGCGCAGCAGCGAGGTTTTCCCCGCGCCGTTGGGCCCAATCACCGCCAGAACCTCGCCAGAATTCAGCGAAAAACTGACTCCGTTGAGCGCCACCCGGAGCCCATAGCGTACCACCAGTGATTGCACATCCAGCCGCATGGTCATCCCCCTCGCTTGCTGCTCCGCAGCACCCACAGGAAAAATGGCGCTCCCAGCAGCGCGGTGATGATGCCCACCGGGATCTCCTGCGGCGCCATTGCCACGCGGGCCACCACATCGGCCAGCAGCAGCAGGCTGGCACCGCCAATGGCTGCCAGGGGCAGCAGATGGCGGTAATCGGGGCCCCAGGCCAGCCGCACCAGGTGGGGCACAATCAGCCCCACAAAGCCAATCACGCCTGCAAATGAGACCGCCGCCGCCGTCGCCAGTGTCGCTGCCACCACCACCAGCCGCCGGACCCGCGCCACAGGCAGCCCAAGTTGCTGGGCCTGTTCCTCGCCAAACTGCAGCACGTTCAGTGCGTGCCCCAGCGTGAACAATGTCCCCAGCCCCAGGGCCACATAGGGCAGCGCCGCCAGCACCGGCAGCCAGCCGCTCAAGGTTGCGCCGCCCATCATCCAGGTCAGCGCCCGGCGCAGCTCGCCAGTGGCGTTCAACATTAAGAATGATGTCAGCGCAGTGGCAAATGAACTGATTGCTATGCCTGCCAGAATTAAGCTGGCAGTGCTGGCGCCGCCCTGCCGCCGGGCCAGTTGATAGACCAGCAGCGCACTGAGCAAGGCGCCCGCAAACGCCGCTACCGGCACGGCCATCATTCCTGCCAGCGTATAAGGCCACCGGATGCTCATTGCCAGAATGGCCCCCAGGCCGCCGCCGGCAGCCACACCCATCAAGTAGGGGTCAGCCAGCGGATTGCGGAAGAGACCCTGATAAGCCGCCCCGCTGCCTGCCAGCGCCGCCCCCGTGATGGCCACCAGCAGCGTGCGCGGCAGGCGCAGTTGCAGCAAAATGGTGCCGGCCGTCTGCCCGCCCTGCCCGTTCAGCCACTGCCAGATCTCGGCTGGCGCAAGCCACACACTGCCTACCACCACGCTGAGTATCAACGCGGCGCCAAGCAAAATCAGGTTGAGCAGGTAAGGGCGGGATAGACGGGGCATGTTTGATCTGTTACTCGAATAATTCCGGGTGCAGCAGGCGTGCCAGGGTTTCCAGCGCATCCACCAGCCGCGGTCCCGGGCGGCTGATCAGGTTGTCATCAAAAACCAGGATCTTGCCGCTTTCTACCGCCGCAATCGCATCCCAGCCGGGGCGGGCCGCCACCTGTTCGGGCGTCATGCCGTAGGCGGCATCACCCAGCAGAATTATCTCCGGGTTGGACACAATCAGTGCTTCCTGGCTGATCTGAGCCCAACTGGAGTCCATTTCATCACCCACGTTGTATCCACCTGCCAGGCTGATCCACTTGCTCATAAAGGTATCCGGTCCGGCGGTCCAGGGTTTGGCGGGGTCGGTGCCATCCAGCTCATAAAACACAGCCGGCAAATAGCTGCTTATGGCGACTTTTTCCAGCACCACCTGCACCCGAGCCTTGAGTGAATCGACCAGCACCTGCGTTTCGGCTTCATGCCCGGTCAACTGCCCCACGGTGGTCAGGTTGGCATACAGCCCATCCAGGTCATCCGGGTTGGGCAGCATGTAGACGGTGATGCCCAATTCTTCCAGCGCCTTTACCTGTTTGGGGGTGTTAATGGCGGTTGCCAGCACCAGGTCGGGTTCCAAAGCGGCGATCGCCTCAAAGTCATATTCACCCATCGAGCCGCCCACGCTGGGCAGGTCTTTGGCCTCAGCCGGGTAATCTGAAAATTCATCGCGCCCCACCACCTGATCGCCAGCCCCAATGGCATAGAGAATCTCAGTATTGGAAGGCGCCAGTGAGACAATCCGCTGCGCCGGGCCAGCCAGCACAATGGTGCGGCCTTCGCCATCAATATACGTCGTCCCGGTGGGGGCCTTGGGCGTGCAGGCGGTCAGCAAAATGGCCATCACAAGCAGAATCAGCCAACTTTTCTTCATAATAATACTTAAACTCCTTTAGGGGTAAATTGAAACAAATCTGTCATCAAACAAAAGCCCCGTCCAACGTGGACGGGGAGGTATAAACGTGAAGCTGCCGGGCGCTTCCACCTCCTTTCCGCGAGGGTGTGGTCAGCATCTCTCTGGGCGGGCGACCTGGCTTGAACCTTTGGTTCTCACAGTTGCGCGACAGCACCGGACTTGCACCGGTTTCGCCTGATTGAGGGAGCCTTCCCATCCGGGGGAGAGGCGCCCAGGAGATGTATTCAATTGACAGCCTGATTGTATATGCAACCCGGCACAGCGTCAAGGGACGATGTTTTTTGATTTGGGGGTTGACAGTTCTGGCCTGTTAGATTATCATCTAACAGGTTAGACGTATATCTAATGATATCTTCTGCTTCACCTTCTTCTCCCCCCCTTTCTCCGTCCCTCTCCTGGGACATCGGCTCGGCGTATGACTTCTTCGTCAGCATCTACGTCCTTCATCGCCCCGCCGACTTTGGCCTGCGTCCCTCCTGGGCCGCGGGCGTCCGCTCACGCTTGGCAGGTCCGGTCCGCGATTTTTTGGAAGAAACGCAAAATTTCCTCACAGTCCCTCTTCCCTGGCTCCACGACCTCCCTGCTGTGCCCAAAACTGCGGTTGTAGCCCTGGAAGCGCTGGCGGCGCTTCCAGCAGCGGACCGCCTGCCAGCGTTGAGCTTCAGTCCCGAAACTACGCCCGAACTCCGCGAAGCCTGCGCCGCCATTGCCGCCCGCGGCAGTTGGACTAACGCCGAAGCCGATGTGATCCGGGCTGTCTTCCAGCGCCGCAATGTCACCCCACGCCCTGGCGCGGTGCAGCAGGCCTGTCAGGCCTGGAGCGATCCGGCAGCTTTTGGTGAACGGTACCTTGAAGCGGTGCAGCTTTACAACAATGTCTTTTTCCGTGAAGAAGAGGCGCGCATTACGCCCGCGCTTGAAAACGCCCTGACCGAAGCCCGTACCCTGGCAGCCCAACTGCCTGTTGCCGACCTGCTGGATGAATTGACACGCGGCGTCCATTTCCAGGCTGCGCTGCAGCTCGATCAACTGGTGCTGGCGCCATCCTTCTGGAGTGCCCCACTGGTCTTCTACCGCCCGCTGAACCCTGGACGCGCCATCATGCTCTTTGGCGCTCGCCCCGCCGACCAACCCCTGGTGCCGGGTGAAAACATCCCCGCCGACCTGGTGGATGGTCTGAAGGCCCTGGCTGACCCCACCCGGCTGCGCATCCTGCGCAACCTGGCGGAGGGCCCTCAAACCCCCTCCGAACTGGCCCGTCAGGTGCGCCTGCGCCCACCCACAGTCATCCATCACCTTAATCAACTACGTCTCTCTGGTCTGGTGGAAATTACCGTCCAGGCTGAAGGGGAGCGCCGCTACGCCCTGCGCCATGAAGCGCTGGCTGCCGTCATCGCAACCCTGAAGGCCTTCATACAACCCGAGTCTGAATGAACCGAATATTAAATGTATTAAAAGATTACGCCAGTAATCTGGCGAGTTTTCGGCGTAACGCCTGGCTGTACCTCATCCACACCATCCTCTCCGGTGCCGCAATGGGCGTTTTCCGCCTGTTGTTCAACTTCTACGGCACCAGCCTGGGATATGATTCGCAGTTGATCGGTGGTTTGATTACCGCCAGCAGCTTTACCGCCCTGATTGTAGCACTGCCCATGGGCCTGCTGGCTGATAAACTGGGCCGCAAGGTCTCGCTGCTCACCAGCTCCCTCACGGTAGCCAGTGCGGTGATGCTCATGGCATTATTCCCCTCCCCCGGCCTGTTTATCGGCATGAATATCTTGATGGGCATGGCCCAGAGCCTTGGCGGAATCACTATGGGGCCGTTCCTCATCGAAAACAGCTCTGACCGCGAGCGCGTTTATCTCTTCAGCTTCGCCTCTGGTATGAACATGATCTCGGGCTTTGCTGGAAACTGGATTGGCGGCAACATGCCGGGCTGGCTGGCTGTAGGTTTGGGGGTTACCGCCACCAGCGCCCCGGCGTATGCGGCGGCAATCAAAATTATTGCCATTGGCGCCATGGTGGCAGCCCTGCCGCTGATGCTGCTGCGCACCCCGCGCCTGTCTGCGGCTGAGCGCTCGCTCTTTGCGCCGTTCAGCTACCTGGGCAAGCACTTCTCTCAGATGGGCAAACTGATTTTGCCCATGCTGCTCGTCTCCATCGGCGCCGGCCTCACCATGCCCTTTATGAACCTGTTCTTCCGCGATGTCCACCTCCTTTCAGATGCCGCGGTTGGCAGCACCTTTGCCTGGGGGTCGCTGGCCATGGGCCTGGGCTTGATTATTGCCCCGCCGTTGGCCGACCGCATGGGCAAAATCAAGCTGGTGGTCCTCACCCAGGGCCTCTCAATCCCCTTCCTGGCGCTGCTGGGCTTTGGCCCGCTGGCGGTCAGCCTGACGGCCTATTACATCCGCCTGACCCTGATGAATATGAGCGGCCCGGTTTACCAGACCTTTGTCATGGAAAAGGTGGAGCCCTCTGCCCGCGGCACCATTGCCAGTCTGGTCAGCATGGCCAACAGTTTTGGCTGGGCATTCAGCCCCATTGTCAGCGGCTGGATTCAGGTACGCTACGGCTTCGGCCCGGCGTTCTGGGGCACTATCATTCTCTATGCTGCCGCAGTCTTCTTCTACTGGTGGTTTTTCATGGCGCCCAGAAATCAACCGCAATCGGCGCAACTTTCTGAAGCTCCGCGCATCTAAATCCGTGATGGCGTAAAAAACGCCCAGATATCACTGGTGGAGGATGTTGTTTTATGGAAATGGTAATTGATTTTCCTGGCGGCGCCCGGGTAGATGCTCACTTTGGCCCCTTTACGGTCGCAACGGACCAGCCCCCGGCGGCAACGGCCCCAACCCCGTTTGCTCTGTTTCTCTCTTCGCTGGGCACCTGCGCAGGTATTTATGTGCTGGGCTTTTGCAACCAGCGCGGCCTGCCCACCCAGGGCATCCGCATTATTGAACGGGTTCATGCCAACCCACTGACCCACAAGGTTGAGAAAATTGACCTGGAGATTCAGGTCCCGCCCGAGTTCCCGGCTAAATATTACGACGCCCTGGTGCGCTCTGCCGAACAGTGCGCGGTCAAAAAACTCATCGAGAATCCCCCTGTTTTTGAAGTGACCACCCGGGTCACAGAATAAAGCCCCTGCCCTCCGGACGAGCCCCCTGATCTCGCCCGGAGGTTTTTTATTTTCAGACTACGCCGCCACCGCCTGCCGGACGATTGTGCCCAGTTCCAGCGGCATCGATTCGACATCTTCCAGGTCGCCCTGCATGTAGGCTTCGTAGGCGCTCAAGTCAAAGTGCCCGTGCCCCGACAGGTTGAACAGGATTACCCGCTTCTCCCCTGCCGCACGTGCCGCCAGTGCCTCATCAATCGCTGCCCGAATGGCATGGGATGACTCCGGCGCTGGCAGAATGCCCTCGCAGCGGTTAAACATCAGCGCGGCCTCAAATACGGCCCGCTGCGGCACTGCCACTGCTTCCATCAACCCGGCGTCATACAGCGCGCTGATGATGGGCGCCATGCCGTGATACCGCAGTCCGCCGGCGTGAATCGCTGGCGGCATAAAATCATGTCCCAGCGTGTACATCTTCATCACCGGCGTCATCCCGGCGGTGTCGCCGTAATCAAAAGCGTAGGTGCCGCGGGTCAGAGAGGGGGTTGCCGTGGGTTCCACTGCCAGCAGGCGGGTGCGCTGCCCATCGCGCAGGTTCTGCCGCAGGAACGGGAAAGCAATCCCCGCAAAGTTAGACCCACCTCCCACGCAGCCAATCACCACATCCGGGTATTCGCCCGCCAGGTCCATCTGCTTGAGGGCTTCTTCGCCAATCACGGTCTGATGCAGCAGCACATGGTTCAGAACCGAGCCCAGCCCATACTTCTTCATCCCGTCCGACTTGACGGCCACTTCCACCGCTTCGGATATGGCAATGCCCAGCGATCCGCTTGTCTGCGGGTTGATCGCCAGAATTTGCCGCCCGGCTTCGGTGCGATCTGAGGGGCTGGCAAATACCTGCGCGCCATAAGTCTGCATCAACGCCCGGCGGTAAGGCTTCTGCTGATACGATGAGCAGACCATATATACCTCCAGGTCCAGGCCAAAAAACTGGCAGGCCATTGCCAGCGCCGAACCCCACTGTCCGGCGCCAGTTTCGGTGGTCAAGGCATGCGTGCCGCCAATCTTGTTGTAAAACGCCTGTGCCACCGCCGTGTTGGACTTATGGCTGCCTGATGGGGAGACCCCTTCATACTTGTAGTAAATGTGCGCCGGGGTATCCAGCATCTGCTCCAGCCGCCGCGCCCGCAGCAGCGGCGTGGGGCGCCAGAGCTTGTAGATCTCGCGCACTTCTTCAGGAATATCAATATACCGCTCGGTGGTCATCTCCTGCTCCAGCAGACCTATGGGGAACAGGGCCGAAAGAAAGTCTGGCGTCACTGGCTCCAGCGTCACGGGGTGCAGGGGCGGCGGCGGCGCGGCGGGCGCATCTGCCAGAATGTTGTACCAGGTGCGCGGCAGGTCAGATTCGTTGAGTTGGAAACGGGTGGTGGTTTGCGTGGACATGATAATCTCCTTATCGAATGAATGCTTGGGTCAGGTTAACAAAACAGGCCTTGCACAGCCGCCGGATGTGACGCGGGATTCAGCGAGCGGCTGTCTGTCAGGCCAATGGCTGCGTAAACGTCTTCCAGAGTGGCGCGGGCCATCGGGCGGGCGCGCTCAGTGCCGCTGTACAGAATATCCAGCACTTCGTACCGGCGGGCAGCCAGCTCCGCCCGGCGCTCCCGCAGCGGCGCCAGATAGTGATTCAGCGCGGCTGCCAGAATCCGCTTCACCTCTACATCGCCGACCTTGCCGGCGGCATAACGCGTTTTCAGGTCAGCCACCAGCGCCGCATCGGGATGGAACAGGTCCAGGTAGGTGAACACCGGGTTGCCATCCACATGTCCCGGATCAGTGGCGTGAATGCGGCTCGGGTCAGTGTACATTTGCATCACCTTGCGCTCCGTCTCGGCTGCCGTATCGCGCAGGTAGATGGTATTGCCGTACGAGGTATGCATGGTCCGGTTGTCGGTTCCGGGCAGGCGCGGCATCCGGGATAAAACTGGCTGCGGTTCGGGGAACAACGCGCCATAGGTTGTGTTAAACCGCCGGGCTACCTCGCGCGCCAGTTCCAGGTGGGGCAGTTGATCTTCGCCCACCGGCACAGCCTCGGCCCGGTAGAGCAGAATATCGGCGGTCTGCAGCACCGGGTAGGTCAGCAGCCCCAGCGATGGATTGAGCCCCAGCGCCTGAATCTGTTCTTTGTAGGTGGGCACGCGTTCCAACCGGCTGACCGGCGTCAGCATGCCCAGCAGCAGCCCCAGCACCGCATGTTCTGGAATGGCTGATTGCAGGACCAGCGTTGCACGCGCCGGGTCAATCCCGGCTGCCAGCCAGTCCAACACCATTTCAATCGTATTTTCGCGGATCCTGGCGGCAGTTTCGCTGGTCGTCAGCACATGCAGGTCTGCCACCAGGAAGAAGCACTCCCGCGTGTCTTGCAGCGCGGCCCAGGTTTGCAGTGTGCCAACCAGATGGCCGATATGTCGCGGCCCGGTGGGGCGATGCCCCGTCAATATACGTGTTCTTGCAGTCATCTGACACCTCCGTCTGTGGTCAAAACAAAACCCGGCGTTCATCCAGAAGGACGAACGCCGGGTTCGTGGTGCCACCTCCGTTAGGCTGCCATTTGACCTTAACAAAAAATCCCCGGTGATAAGCACACAGGGGATAACAGGCCAGCCTCACTCTTTGCGGGTACGGCAACAAGCTGCGATACCCTTTGCCCTGATAACGGTGGCAGCTCCGGCGCAGGCTACTGGCAGATGATGCGTTTGCCTGGCAACTCCAAGGTCCATTCGGCGCCGGGGTGCGGGCAGGTTCTCACCGTCTCCTGCTCTCTGGACCGTCCGTTCAGCGCGTACTCGTCCTCTTCAACGTCTTTGGATATTGAATTACTGTGATTATAGGCCGTTTGATGGCACTGTCAAGAGTGAATTTCTCCGGTTCACCGTGGGACTTGAAACCCGTCTGAATCCATCCCATTTTCATTTGACGTCAAATCCTCATCCATGTATAATCAACCTGCAGGTATCCTGTTTTCTCAGGGCGAGATATGGCGTTAAAAGGCAATCTTCGCGACTTTTCGATAACGCAGTTACTCAACTTAATAAATTTAGCACGAAAAACCGGATTACTGGTCATTGAAGGTTCGGGTGAGGCCGCGCGCATTCACTTCCGGGATGGCAAGCTGGCTTACGCCCAATATGCCGTTGAAGACAATGGTTTGGCGGCCATCCTGCAGCGCAATGGCAAGATTTCTGCCAGCCAGTATCAAATCCTCAAAGAGCGCGCCGGCCACATGACCGATAAAGAACTCGGGCTCATGCTGGTCAATGCTGGCTATCTCTCACAAAATGATATCATCGAGAGCCTGCAGCACTACTTCATCCAGGTCACCCGGCGCCTGTTCACCTGGGCCGATGGTTTCTTCAACTTTGACGGCGAAAATCCCCCGCCCGATAACCGCATCCTGGTGCGCGTTGATCTTGAAAACTTGATCATCGAAGGCGCCCGCCAGGTCAAAGAATTAGAACAGCTCCAAGAAGAAATCCCCAGCCTCGATATGGCGCTTAAATTCACCGACCGCCCCGGCGCCAATATCCGCAGTGTCAATCTCAGCCAGGATGAATGGCGGATTGTCTCCTATGTTAATCCCAAGAACACCCTGCGCCAGATCGCCCAGGCTGCCCGCCTGAACGACCTGGAGATCCGCCGGGTGGTCTATGGCTTGCTTCAAGCCGGCCTGGTCGAACTGGTTCGCCCCGGCGGCGCCCCCCTGCCGCCCTCAGGTCGGATGTTCCCCACTTCCGACCGGGGAGAACAACGCTCGCTGGTCAACAAATTGATCAGCCGCATCCGTTCGCTCTAATCTTATTTGGGAAGGATTTGTTATGCAAACCGTAAAAATTGTGGTAACAGGCCCCTTCAACTCTGGTAAAACCGAGTTTATTCAGACGGTCAGCGAGATTGACGTGGTCTCAACGGAGCGCCGCATTTCCTCCGAAGCCGAACGGGTGAAAGAGACCACCACCGTGGCGATGGACTTTGGCCGCATCACCGTGGACGAAGACCTGGTGCTTTATCTGTTTGGCACACCGGGCCAAAAACGTTTTGACTTCATGTGGGAAATCCTCTCTGAAGGCATGCTGGGCTTTATTGTTATGGTGGATAGCACCCGCCCCGAAACCTTCCGCGAGGCCCGCTCCATTCTGGAAACCTTCCGGGCCTATGCCCCCACCCCTTACGTTGTGGCGGCCAACAAACAAGACCGCCCCGACGCCTGGGAACTGGAAGATATGCGCGTAGCCTTGCGGCTCGACAGCAAGGTCAAACTGCTGCCATCCGTTGCCGTGGACCGCGAGTCGGTCAAATCGGTACTGCTTGAACTGTTGTACAGCATCCTCGCTGAGATGGACTCCAACCCCGGCCGTTAGGCCAGAGAGACAGTTCTGCCGTGTCGTCAATCACTACAGATCAGGGCATTTTGCACTATGAGGTTTACGGGCGCGGAAAGCCCGTCATCTTGCTGCACGGCTGGCTGGGCTCCTGGGGCCTCTGGCAGGAGACGATGACCTTCCTGGGCCAATATTACCGCACCTATGCGCTGGATTTCTGGGGGTTTGGCGAATCGGGCCGCAAGCTGGATACCTATCTGGTGAACGATTTTGTCGCCCTGGTGGACCAGTTTATGGACAAGCTGGGCATCGAGAGCGCCCCCCTGGTGGGGCATTCCATGGGCGGCACGGTCAGCCTGCTGGTATCCCTGCGCTACCCGCAGCGCGTGCAAAAAGTCACCGTAGTCGGTTCGCCGATTGCTGGCTCATCGCTGGCCTTTCTGCTAAAGATGGCGGGCATTCCCTTCAACGCTTCGGCAATTTTTACCTTCTTTGGCCTGTTCCGGCGCATCATGCGCGCTGCCGGGCCCTTCATCTGCCGAGACCCGCGCTTTATGGACATGATGGACAGCGACCTGACCAAGCTGACGCTGGAATCCTTTTTCTCCAGCATTGCATCGCTGCGCCGCACCGACCTGCGCCCTGAACTGGGCAATGTGCAGGTGCCGGTCTTGGGCATGTATGGCGATCGGGATAATATTGTCAACCCCAATCAGTGGAAATTAATGCCGCGCATCCCGCGGGGCACCTACCTGCGCTTTAAGAATGCCGGGCATTTTATTATGCTGGATGAACCCCAGCCCTTCAAAACCCAATTGAAAGACTTTTTGGACAGCCCGCTCCCGGCACCCATCATCACCTCCTCCCCAAACGAGGTTCAGCTTGGCCCATCGCTGTAATCAATCACTCACCCTGGCGATTATCCGGGGGATGAAAGAGGTGATTGGACAGACCGGCGTTCAGGCTGTGTTGAATCTGGCGCAGCGAGAGCAGGCTTTATCGGCGCGCTTCAACCTGGATGACCCCCGCGGTATGTTGTTCAAAGACCTGGCTGCCCTGCAAAAAATATTAGAGGTTTCTTATGGCCCCCGCGGCGGTCGGGGTGTGGCCCTGCGCGCTGGACGGGCGGCCTTTGGCCACCTGCTGCGCCAGACTGGCGATCAGATTGGCCTGACCGATATGGAATACCGCCTGCTGCCCACGCCCCAGCGCATTCAGACCGGCCTGCAAAAACTGGCTGCCCTCACGGCAGCAAGCTGTGCCCAACCGGTTGAGGTTACCGATACCGAAACCGCCTGGGTTTGGCGCATGTCGCTGTGCCCCGAATGTTATCGCCGTCAGGCGGCGGAACCGGTTTGCCATTTTGTCACCGGATTATTACAAGAATTTATGGCCTGGGCCAACAGCGGTCG